>NZ_RAVY01000004.1:0-110369 GCF_003611625.1 Corallococcus sp. CA054B | reverse complement strand
TCCTGGATCAAGACGGAGCTGGAGGACCTGTCCTTCCGCTACGTGAAGCCCCAGGAGTTCTTCGCGCTGGAGGAGCAGCTCAACAAGCGCAAGAAGGAGCGCGAGGCGTACATCGAGGACACCTGCGACCTGATGCGCGCGAAGCTCCAGGAGCGCGGCCTCAAGGGCGACGTCAGCGGGCGCTTCAAGCACGTCTACAGCATCTGGAAGAAGATCAAGTCGCAGGGCATCGACTTCGATCAGATCCACGACATCATCGCGTTCCGCATCATCGCGCCGTCGGTGCCCTCCTGCTACGAGGCGCTGGGCATGGTGCACCAGATGTGGAAGCCGGTGCCCGGGCGCTTCAAGGACTTCATCGCCATCCCGAAGCCCAACATGTACCAGTCCCTGCACACCACGGTGATTGGTCCGTTGAGCGAGCGCGTGGAGGTGCAGATCCGCACCGCGGAGATGCACAAGATCGCGGAAGAAGGCATCGCCGCGCACTGGGCCTACAAGGAAGGCCGCGCGCCCATCTCCAAGGACGACGAGAAGTTCGCCTGGCTGCGCCAGCTGATGGAGTGGCAGCAGGACCTCAAGGACCCCAAGGAGTTCCTGGAGACGGTGAAGGTCGACCTCTTCACCGACGAAGTGTTCGTCTTCACGCCCAAGGGCGACGTGCGCAGCCTGCCGCGCGGCGCGACGCCGGTGGACTTCGCGTACGCCATCCACTCGGACGTGGGCGGCCGGTGCGTGGGCGCCAAGGTGAACGGGAAGATTGTTCCCCTGCGCTACAAGCTGAAGAACGGCGACACGGTGGAGGTGCTCACCAGCCCGCAGGCGCACCCGTCCAAGGACTGGCTCACCTTCGTCAAGACGAGCCGGGCGCAGCAGCGCATCCGCGGCTTCATCAAGCAGCAGCAGCGCGACAAGAGCCTGCAGCTGGGCCGTGAATTGGTGGAGCGCGAGTTCAAGCGCTTCCAGCTCAACTTCAACAAGCTGGTGCGCTCCGGCGAGGTGAAGAAGGTCGCCGAGGAGCTGGGCTTCCGCGTCGAGGACGACATGCTGGTCGCCATCGGCTACGGCAAGGTGACGCCGCAGCAGCTGGTGCAGCGGATCGTGCCGCAAGAGAAGCTGGCGCAGGCGGAGCCGCCTCCGCGGCCCACGGACGGCGGCGGGACGGGCAACGGCTCCGGGGCGAACGCCTCCATGCTGCCGGGCCTGTCGCGCATGACGGACCTGGCCAAGCGGCTGGTGGGGCGCAACAGCCGCAGCGGCGTCCAGATTGGCGGCGTGGACGACGTGCTGGTGCGCTTCGGGCGCTGTTGCAACCCCGTTCCCGGGGACCCCATCGCGGGGTTCATCACCCGGGGGCGGGGGGTGACGGTGCACACGGTGGGGTGTGAGAAGGCCCTGGCCACGGACCCCGAGCGCCGCGTGGACGTGTCCTGGGACGTGAAGGGCGACTTCAAGCGGCCCGTCACGCTGCGCGTGCTGACGGCGGACCGGCCGGGCCTGCTGGCGGACATCACCAACACGTTCTCCAAGAAGAGCGTCAACATCTCCCAGGCGAACTGCCGGGCCACCGGCGACGACCGGGCCGTCAACACCTTCGAGGTCACCATCTCCGACCTCAAGCAGCTGACGGACCTGATGCGCTCCATCGAGCGGTTGACGGGCGTCTACTCGGTCGAGCGAATCTAGCCCTGTCCTGTGCTACAGCCCGCGGCGGACCCGCGGCCCCCGTCTCCTTGGGGGGCCGCCTCAACGCGAGGTGTGCTGCATGGCGCGCAAGGCAATCCACTCCGACGACGCCCCCAAGGCGATTGGCCCCTACTCCCAGGCCGTGCAGGTGGACGCCGGGAAGATGACGTTCCTGTCCGGCCAGATTCCCCTGGACCCGAAGACGATGGAGCTGGTCCCCGGTGACGTCGTCGCGCAGGCCGAGCAGGTGATGAAGAACCTGCAGGCCGTGCTCGCCGCCAGCGGCCTGGACTTCAGCCACGTCGTGCGCTGCACCATCTTCCTCACCAACCTGGGTGACTTCGCCAAGGTGAACGAGGTGTACGCCCGCGCCTTCTCCGGCTCTCCGCCGGCCCGCGCCACCGTGCAGGTGTCCGCGCTGCCGCGCGGCTCCCAGGTGGAGATCGACGCCATCGCCGTCTCCTGAAGAAGCCGCACCCCGGCAAGTCGCTGGAAACACGAAGGCCGCCGGTTCCCGCTGTGGGAGCCGACGGCCTTGGTGCTTTTCAGGAGCGGGGGAGGGCTACTTCGCTTCCGCCGCCATCGCCACGCCGGCCTTCTTCAGCTCCTCGTCGATGACCTTCTTGAAGGCATCGAAGGGCTGCGCACCGACCAGCGTGCGGCCGTTGATGAAGAACGTCGGGGTGCCGTTGGCGCCCTTGGCGGAGCCGTCCGCCATGTCCGACTCGATCTGCTTGTCGAACTTGCCCGAGTCCAGGTCCGCCTTGAACTTGTTCACGTTCAGGCCCAGCTCCTGGGCGTACTTCTCCAGGCTGGCGCGGTCCAGGGCGCGCTGGTTGGCGAAGAGCTTGTCGTGCATCTCCCAGAACTTGCCCTGCTCGTGGGCGGCCATGGAGGCCACGGCGGCGAGCTTCGCGTTCTGGTGGAAGGGCAGGGGCTGGTGCTTGAAGGCGAACTTGACCTTGCCCTTGTAGGCCTTCTCCACCTGCTCGATGGTCGGCACGGCGCGGCTGCAGAACGGGCACTCGAAGTCGGACCAGGCGACGATGGTGACGGGCGCGTTCTTCGGGCCGCGCACCGGGGCATCGCCCACTTCCACCTTCTGCACGGCCGGCTCGGCGGGCGCCGCGGGGGCGGCCGGAGCGGCGTTCACGTTGTCCTGGTTCAGCTTGGCGTAGAGGTCCTCCGCCTTGGTGCCGGCGGCGAGCGCCTTGTCGGCCTTGGCGATCTCCTGGTCGATGAGGGGCTTGAAGGCCTCGAAGGGCTGCGCGCCGGAGAGGAAGCGGCCGTTGATGAAGAAGGCCGGGGTGCCGTTGGCGCCCACCGCGCTGCCCGCGGCGGAGTCCGCGTCCACCTTCGCGGCGATCTTGCTCGACTCCAGGTCGGCCTTGAACTTGTTCATGTTCAGGCCCAGCTCCTGGGCGTACTTCTCCAGGCTGGCGCGGTCCAGGGCGCGCTGGTTGGCGAAGAGCTTGTCGTGCATCTCCCAGAACTTGCCCTGCTCGTGGGCGGCCATGGAGGCGGCGGCGGCGATCTTCGCGTGCGGGTGCATGGGCAGCGGCTGGTGGCGGAACACCACGCGCACGTCCTTGCCGTAGGTCTCCTTGATCTTGTTGAGCGTCGGCACCGCGCGGCTGCAGAACGGGCACTCGAAGTCCGACCACTCGACGATGGTCACCTTCGCGGTGGCCGGGCCGAAGGAGGGGGAGTCCGCGGGGATCTCGATCTTCTTCGCGGCGGCGGGGGGCTCCCCCTGCTGCTGGCCGGCCTTGGCCGGGGCGCGCTCGACGCCCTTCTCGATGGTGCGCGCGTACACCTGCGACGGCGCGACGCCGCTCTTCACCAGGGCCTCGGCCTTGGCGAGCTCCTCGTCGATGAGGGCCTTGAAGTTGTCGATGGGCTGCGCGCCGGAGAGGAAGCGGCCGTTGATGAAGAAGGCCGGGGTGCCGCTGGCGCCCATCTGCTGGGCCAGGGCCTGATCCTTGTCGATGGTGGCGCCCAGGCGGTCGTTCGCCATGTCCGCCTTCCACTTCGCCACGTCCAGGCCGATCTGCTTGGCGTAGCCCTCCAGGCTCTCCCCATCCAGCTTCTTGTTGTTGGCGAAGAGCAGGTTGTGCATGTCCCAGTACTTGCCCTGCTCACCGGCCGCGAGCGCCGCGAGGGCCGCGGGCCTGGCGTGCGGGTGGAAGGACAGCGGGTTCTGGCGCATCACGACGCGCAGCTTGCTGCCGTAGTCCTTCAGGAGCTGCTCGACGGTGTTGTGCGCGCGGCTGCAGAACGGGCACTCGTAGTCGGAGAACTCCACGATGGTGACGAGCGCGTTGACGCTGCCCTTCGTCGGGGCGCCGTCGACGGGCACCTTGAAGACGGTGGGGTCCACGGCGCGCGCGCCGGGCTTGTTGGCCGCCTGCGCGGCGGGGGGCGTATTGCCGGTGGTGGGCTTCGAGCCGGTGGCGGCACGGCCGCCAACGAACCCGAGCACCAGGCCGACCAGCAGGGCCACGATGACATTGGGCTTCATGGGTTGGGAATGCTCCTGCGCCATAGGTCCGACTCCGGGCCCCAAGCGGGTGTCTGGGTAGGGAAAGGGCGGGGTACTTAACAGAGGGAATTCCAGACACGCAAGCCGCGATGACCGCCTGCGTCCGCCTGATATCCAGAGGCCTCGAAGGGGCGGACAACGACGCTGGGGACACCAAAATTCCCTCTCAGCGCGCGTGTCGTGTCGCTTTGGCAGGCGGGGTTCCAGGCCCCGTGACAGGATGCGCGTGAATGGAAGCCGGTGTGCGCGTGGATACGTCCGGGGCCCTCTGCCCGGTGCCCATCCTGGAGATTGCCAAGGCGATGCGCCGCCTTGCGCCCGGGACGCTGGTGGAGCTCGTCTCCACCGACCGCGGGCTGGAGGCGGACCTGCCCGCGTGGTGCGACGCGACGGGCAACGAGCTCGTCCGCATGGAGCGCCGGGGTTCCCACTACGTGGGCTGGGTGCGCAAGGCGGGGTGAGCGTCCGTGGGGCGCGGGCCTACAGCAGCTGAAGGACGCGGTCCTCCAGGCGGCGGCCGCGGCTGACGCCGAGGATGAGCACCTGGTGCTGGAGGAGGTGGCCGACGGTGCGGCTGATGACCTCCTCGGCCTTGTGGGCCTGGCCGTCGAAGCGCACGCGCAGCACGTCCGTTCCCTCCATGCGTGCGTCGGTGACGCCGGGCAGGGAGGTGATTTCGGGAATGATGACGTCGCCCCGGGCAATCTGGACGCGGAACTCGGCGCCCTGGCCGGTGAGCTCCGACATGGTGCCGGCCTGTGCGAGCGAGCCCTTGTCGAGGATGGCGGCGGCGTCGCACAGCTCCTCCAGCTCCTGGAGGTTGTGGCTGGAGACGACCACCGTCTGCGTGCCCTTCATGTCCTTGATGACCTGGCGCACCTGCGCGGCGATGCGCGGATCCAGGCCGGCGGTGGGCTCGTCCAGGAGGACGAGCGGTGGGCGGCCCATCAGGGCCTGGGCCATGGCGGCCCGCTTGGCCATGCCGTGGCTGAGCGCCTGCGTCTGGACCTTCCAGGCCTCCATCAGGCCCACCTTCTCCAGGGCGCCGCGGGCCTCGTGTTCCGGCTGGGGCAGGTCCGACAGGCGGGCCCAGTACATGAGCAGCGCGCCCACCTCCCAGCCAGGGGGCAGCACCGCGTCCTGGGGCAGCGCGCCCACGCGGCCCTTGAGGGCGCCGGGCGAGGTGGGGGTCACGCCCATCACCTGGAGCGAGCCCTCGGACGGGTAGAGGTAGCCGCACATCATGGAGAAGGTGGTCGTCTTGCCGGCGCCGTTGGGGCCGATGAGGCCGAAGACGTCGCCCTGCCGCACCTGGAGGCTCACCGCGTTGACGGCGACCTTGGGGCCGAAGCGCTTGGAGACGTTGTTCAGCTGGATGGCCAGGTCGCTCACAGGTCCCTCGCGCGCAGGACGCCGTAGGCGCCGAAGAGGAAGATGGCGGCGAAGGCCGCGTAGGCCGCGCCGCTCATGGCGAACTCGGCGAGCTTCGGGTGCAGCAGGTTTCCCGAGTAGTACGACGGGGACAGGTAGCGCAGGAAGCGCAGCACGTTCTCATCGCTCACGGCGCGTCCCACGGAGTCCATCAGCCAGAAGACGAAGAGCAGGATGAAGTTGAAGACGAGGCTCACCGCGGGGACGCGGAAGAGGCTGGAGCACAGGGTGGTGAGCGCGACGTAGGCCAGCGAGAAGACGATGGTGGCGCTCCAGAACTTCAGGAGGTTGAGCACCAGCACCCCGAAGGCGAAGTCGTCGTTGATGATGCGCGCGTAGATGAAGATGGCCAGGTCGATGACCAGCACCAGCCCCACGAGCAGCGTGGCCTGGGAGAGGAACTTGCCCAACAACACCGACGAGCGGCGCGCGCGGACCGTGAGGTAGCGCATGGAGCGCGGACCCACTTCGCCGCTCACCTGGTCGAAGCCCATCAGCGCGATGTAGGCGGGCAGGAAGAAGAGGCTGATCTTGAAGACGATGAGCACCACGATGGGCACCTTCGCCAGCGCCTCCATCATCGCGGCGTCGTTGCTGGCGAGGAAGCCCAGCACCCCCTGGTGCATCTGCTCCGCGGCCTGCGTGGCCATCTCCGAGTCCCCGCCGGATTCGGCGAGCTTCGCGTTCACCTGGGTCTGCAGCTCCCGGGTGACGAAGCCCACCACGAGCAGCACCAGCGCGGAGAACATGCTGTAGAGCCCGAGCAGCACGATGGCCCGGCCGCTCTTCATGGCCCGACGCAGCTCGGCTCCCCAGATCACCAATGTCTCTTTGAGTCCGTCCAAGGTGCACAGGACCCTACCGGACCTCCAGGCACCTTCCCAGGTTTCTGGCGGACGAAGGCAGCAGTCGAGGAGGCAAGCCGTGGACAGCGCGCCCTCAGCGACTAGGATCCGGCGGCCTGCTCCCTGCCTCCCAAGGAGAGCCCCGAAGCATGACGATGCGCCGTCTCCTCGCCGCCCTACCGCTGTTCCCCCTCACGCTGCTCCTGGGCGCCTCCGCGCCCGGGCCGGACGTGAACACCGCGCCGTCGCCCGCCGCCCCGTCGGATGCCCAGGCCCTGGCGCAGTCGGTGACCGCCCTGGGAACGGACGCGGGGCCCGTGGGCGCCCGCGCGCTGGTGGAGAAGGTGGAGGCCGAGCAGCGCGCCCAGGCCGCTGCTCCGGACGCGGGGGCCGCCGCGAGCGTCGCGCAGGCTCCGGGCGCTCCAGACTCCGGGACTGCCGGTGAAGCCGCGGCGGAGACTCCGCCCGAGGACTCGCGCCCGGTGGATGCCCGCGCGCTGGCGGAGGCGCTGGCCGCGAAGGACGCCGCCGCGCTGGAGCCCGGGATGGTGCCGCCGATGCCGGTGCCCTCGCGGGAGAAGGCGCCGCCGTTCGGCAAGCTCCAGGGCCTGCCGCGCGCGCAGGACCTGGTGGCCCGCGCGAAGCTGGAGGGCAACAAGCTGGTGGTGAAGGGCGGCAAGAGCGCGCCGGATCAGGTGCTCACCATCGACCCCGGCCTCCAGGCGTCGCTCACGAAGATCATGCAGAACTACCAGGTGCCCTACGGCGCCGCGGTGGTGCTGGAGCCCTCCACCGGCCGCGTCCTCGCGATGGCGGAGCACTCGGAGGCGAAGCCGGAATTGCGCGGGCTGCCCATCCGCGCGGTCTACCCGGCCGCGAGCATCTTCAAGATCGTCACCGGCAGCGCACTCCTGGAGGCCGGCGTGTCGCCCGACACCGAGTCCTGCTTCCACGGCGGCAAGCGCCGCCTCAACGAGCGGCAGCTGGAGGACACCGAGCGCGACGGCGCCTGCTATTCGCTGGCGCTGGCCATGGGCAAGAGCGCCAACGTCATCTTCGCCAAGCTGACCAGCAAGCACCTGACCGCGGACTCCCTCAAGCGCATGGCGGCACGCCTGCGCTTCAACCGGGAGATCCCCTTCGCCCAGCCGCTGGACGTGTCGCTCGCGTACATCCCGGAGGACGGCTTCGCGCTCGCGAACACCGGCGCGGGCTTTGGCGACGTGTACCTGTCCCCGCTGCACGGCGCGCTGCTGGCGTCCGTGGCCGCCAACGAGGGCCGCTGGGTGGACCCCGTGCTGGTGGAGCCGGAGCCCTTCATGCCCCTGCCGGAGCCGGAGCCCGTGCTCACGCCCGCCGCCGCGCACGAGCTCACGCGGATGCTGGAGGAGACCGTCACCCACGGCACCGCGCGTGGCGTCTTCCGCGAGCGCGGCTTCCAGGTGAAGGACGCCGTGGGCAAGACGGGCACGCTCGCGGACCGCGAGCCCTTCCGCGACTACTCGTGGTTCGTGGGCTTCGCGCCCAAGGACAACCCGCGCGTGGCCGTGGCCGCCCTCATCGTGAATGATCCGAAGTGGCGCATCCGCGGCTCCTACCTCGGCCGCGAGGCCCTGCGCCTGGCGCTGGAGCGCATCCCCGCGCCGGTGGAGCTGACGGCCCCCGCGGGCGCCGCCGGTAAGCACTGAGGCGCAAACGTCAGGACAGCGGACGCGCGGTGAGCTTCACCAGCCCCGTGTCCACGAAGCCCTGGAAGAACTTCAGGGCCTCCAGCTCCTGGAGCGGTGACACGTGCACGATGGCGGCCACGTCCCGCCGCCCGTCGATGCGCGACAGCAGGTAGCGCTCCGGTGACGTGAGCGGCAGCGTCTTCAGGTGCGCGGGCGTCACCATCAGCGCCGGCACGCGCGAGGGCTCCATCAGCGCCTTGCGCAGCTCCGTGAGCAGCCTGCCTTCCGCGTCGCGCAGCAGCTTCGTGGTGTGCTCGGTCGGCGCGATTTCGTGCGCGCGCCGGGCCAGCGCCTCGCCGTCGCGCAGGTTGCCCGCGTCCAGGAAGAGCTGGGCGGCCTGGAGCACCTCGTCGGAGGAGGACTCGGAGCCGATGACGCCGCCCGAGTCCAGGTCGTCCTCGTCCTCCTCCACCACCACGACGGTGTGCGCGCCGGGCTCCGGGGAGGGCAGGGGCGCCTCGTCCGACACGCGCAGCGCGTCCTGGCGGTAGAGCGCGTACAGCCGCTGATAGAGGAAGAAGTCGGTGGCGTGCAGCGCCAGCGCCATGCCGTCGATGCTGAGGCCTTCCTTCGCGAGCTGCACGATGCGCTCGTCCATGCTGCCGGCCTTGCGGTCCGTCAGCTTGCGCTCGTCCACCTCCAGGCGCACGCGGCCGGAGGGGAACACCGCGCGGATGGCCTGCCACGCCGTCTCGCGGAACTCGCCCTCGCGGTGCACGTCCAGCAGGTCCACGCTGACGTCCAGGCCCTCCAGCTCCGGCGCGACGTCCGTGGGGCGGAAGTCGAAGCCGCCTTCCTCCCAGGTGAAGGCGTCCAGCAGCATCTCCCGGAACTTGTGGGAGAGCACCGTGCGCACGGTGGCTTCCGACACCGTGCCCGTCATGATCAGGATCTTCCCCAGCAGGATGTGCGTCTCCGCCTGCGTGGAGAACGCGCGCTCCAGCTGATCCTCCGTCAGGTGACCCTGGTTGATCAGGAACTGGCCGAAGTACTCGCGGGGCTGGTTGGAGCTGGCGGTGATGACGTGGCCGTCGCGCAGCAAGAGCTGCTTGCGCACGTCTCCCCGCTCCACGTTCAGGGTGCCGGTGGCCCGGCGATTCCCGAGGTGGACGACCAGGTCCTTGAGGGGCATCGTCGAAAAATCACCACACACGCCGCGCATCGAGCGCCCATCCTGCAACGCATGCGAGTCGATATCTACTCGAAACCCCGGTGTTCCCTCTGTGAGAAGGCCCTCGCCGTGGTCGTCGAAGTGCAGGGCCGGTTGCCGTTCGAGCTCTACGTCACCGACATCCTCCAGAGCCCGGACCTCTTCGAAACCTGGCGTTACGACATCCCCGTGGTCCTCATCGACGGGGTGCCCGCCTTCAAGCACCGCGTCGACGCGGAGACCCTGGAAGTCCGGATCCGCGAGGTGATGAATGGCATACCCATTGCTAAAACCGTGGGCCAGGATGGGTAACGAAGTGCCCTTCCCTAAGAAATCCGGGGGGATACGAAGGGCGCAGAAGTGACGGGGCTGTAAATCTGGGCAGGCAGGCAGGGTGGTGGGGAAGAAAATGCTGGAAGGGAGGGCACGGCGGTGGGTGTGAAGCGCAATCGAGCGGGAAAGTCGGGCCAGCCTCCTACAGTGCTGCTGGTGGAGCCTCGCGCGGAGGACCTGGAGCGCACCCGGGCGCTCCTGGGGGAGTCCGGCTTCCGCGTGGTGCCCCTGACGCGCTTCGACGCGGCGGTGCCCCTGTTCGAGGTGATCCGCCCGGACGCGGTGCTGCTGGCCGCGCAGCCGCCGGACTTCGCGGCGATCCAGACGGCGCGGCGCCTGCGCCAGGTGGGCAAGGGCACGGTGCCGATGATGTACCTGGTGGATTCGCACGACCGGGACGCGTGGCGCTTCTGCGTGGAGAAGGGGCAGTGCGTGGACGTGGTGCCGCGCACGGTGGATGGCGCGGAGCTGTCCATGAAGCTGCACGCGCAGATGCGGCTCAAGCAGTCGGTGGAGCGCGCGGCCGCCGGTGAAGAGGCCGGCACGGCGCTGGCGCTGCACGACCCGGTGACGGGGCTCTACAACCGGCCCTTCCTGCTGGCCCTCATCGGATTGGAGGCCCGGCGGACGGAGCGTTACGGCGGGACCTTCTCGGTGGTGGCGGCGGAGGTGACGGGGTGGAGCGCGCTTCGCAAGGAGCACGGCAAGAGCATGGCGGAGCGGCTGCTCGTCTACAGCGCGGTGGTGCTGGGACAGACGGTGCGCGAGGCCGACGCGGTGGCGCGGGTGGGGGACAGTCAGTTCGCCATGCTGCTGCCGGGCACGCCCGCGGAGGCGGTGCCGGAGGTGCTGGCGCGGGTGGAGGCCCGGTTCGAGGCCGCCCGGTTCCAGATGGAGGGTCGCGTGGTGCGTACGGCGCTGGCGCTGGGGGCGGTGAGCTTCCCGGACACGGTGGGGGCTCCCACCCAGCTGCTGGGCGCGGCACTGCAGACCTTGAGGCGTACACGCGAGCTTCGGCGGGCAGCCGGTCCAGCCCGTCTGATGTCGGTTTGATTCAGTTCACGAGGGTTTGATGCACAGGGCGAGCGGAGGCGTGGGGATGGATCGGATCGCGGTGCTGGTGGTGGATGACGAGGAGTCGGTGCGCACGTTCCTGTCCGAGTTGTTGGGCAGCTCGGGGTACCAGGTGCGCTGTGCGTCCAGCGGTTCGCAGGCGCTGGAGATGCTCTCTGGCGGCTCGTTCGACGCGGTGCTGCTGGACGTGGTGATGCCGGAGATGAGTGGTCTGGAGGTGCTGCGCCGCTACCGGAGCACGGGTGGCACGGCGCCGGTCATCGTGTTGAGCGCGCTGTCGGGCGCTGACGACGCGGTGCGCGCGCTGAAGATGGGCGCCTCCGACTATCTGGCGAAGCCCTTTGGCAACGATGAGCTGCAGGACGTGCTCGCGCGCGCCCTGGGGACCCGCGTGCCGGAGCGTCAGGCGACCGCGCCCGCCCCCCGCGTGGTGTTGACGCCCGCGGAGGCCGCGGCGGAGGCCCGCGTGCTCATCTCCACGTCGCCGGCCATGCGCCGCGCGCGGGCACTGGTGGAGCGCATCGCGGACACGGACGTGCCGGTGCTGCTGCTGGGTGAGTCCGGCACGGGCAAGGAAGTGATTGCCCGCGAGATTCATGCGCGCAGCCAGCGCCATGGCCGGCCGTTCATCAAGGTGAACTGCGCTGCGCTGCCGGGGGAGCTGCTGGAGAGCGAGCTGTTCGGCCACGAGCGCGGCGCCTTCACGGGCGCCACGGCGGAGAAGCCGGGCAAGTTCGAGCTGGCGGATCAGGGCACCATCTTCCTGGACGAGATTGGCGAGATGGCCATCCGCCTCCAGGCGAAGCTGCTCCAGGTGCTGCAGGACGAGGAGTTCTTCCGCGTCGGCGGCAAGAAGAGCGTCCGCGTGGACAGCCGCGTGGTGGTGGCGACGAACCGCGACCTGGAGAAGGAGATCGCGCTCGGCAACTTTCGCGAGGACCTGTACTACCGCCTCAACGTGGTGGCCATCCGCCTGCCGCCCCTTCGCGAGCGCCGTGAAGACGTGGTGCCGCTCACCGACCACTTCCTGAAGAAGTACGGCCGGGGCTTCATGACGAACGTGTCCGAGCTGCCCTCGGAGGTGCTCCACGCGTTCAGCGACTACGAGTGGCCGGGCAACGTGCGCGAGCTGGAGAACATGGTGCGCCGGCTGTGCGTGCTGAAGGACCCGACCCTGGTGCTGGATGAAATCCACGCTGGGGGCCGTGCTCCGGCGAGCGCCCCGTCGCTGCCCACGTCGTTCGGTGGTGGGGACGACTTCATGCCGCCTCCGTCGCGCCACATGGACGAGTCCGCCCGCGTCTTCGCGGCGCCGCCGTCCGCGCTCGCGACGGCATCGGGCTCGGGGGTGCAGGTGCTGGAGATGCCTGCGCGCGGCGCGCTGACGCCGGTCCCGGTGGCGGAGGCCACGCCGTTCAACGCCGTGGCGCCGCAGCGCTACGCGAACCCGTTCGACGCTCCGCAGCCTCCGCCTCCGCCTCCTCCGGCCGGGGAGCTGTCGCTCAAGGACATTGGCAAGCGCGCGGCGATGCTCGCGGAGCGCGAGGCCATCCTCGCGATGCTCCAGCGCACCGCGTGGAACAAGCGCCGCGCGGCGGGCAAGCTGCGCATCAGCTACAAGGCGCTGCTCTACAAGATCAAGGAGTGCGGCATCATCGACCCGCGCGCGAGCGCGGAGTTCTGAGCCGCGACTGACGACGTGAGGTGGCGGCCCTTCTTCCGGATGACGGGAGGAGGGCCGTTGCCTTTCGCGCCGGGCCTTGCGCGGAGCGGGCGTTGACCGGTATCGCGGGGCCATGACCGCTCCGCTCCTCCTGCTTGGCTGTGGTTACACGCTCACGCGCTTCGCGGTGGCGGAGGCCCGCGCGGGCCGGGAGGTCCTGGCCACGACCCGGGATGCCGCGCGCCGCTCGGTGCTGGAGGGCGCGGGTGTCCACGTCGTATCGATTGACGACGCACTGTCACGGGCAGCGGGCGCGCACGTCGTGGACTCCGTTCCTCCGGACGCCGGGCTGGATGCCCGCTTCGCTGAGGCACTGTCCCGCTCGCGGCCCTCGCGGTTCGTCTACCTGTCGTCCACGGGTGTCTATGGCCCCGCTCGTGGACACGTGGATGAGTCCACGCCGGTCGACAGGACCTCCGCGGTCTCCCGTGCACGACTGGAGGCGGAGGACCTCTTCCTTCCCCTGGGGGCGAGCGTCATGCGCATCGCGGGCATCTACGGCCCGGGGCGCGGCACGTCCGGGCGCTTGAAGGCGGGCACGCTGCGCATCCCGGACTCCGGTGGAGGACGGCTGTCGCGCATCCACGTGGATGACCTGGTGGACGCGGTGCGCGTGGTGCTCGAACGCGGCGCGCCCGGCGAGGTGTACTGCGTGGCCGACCGCCGGCCCGCGACGCAGGAGGAGACGGCTTCGTGGCTCTGCCAGCAACTGGGCCTCCCCATGCCGCCGCGCGTGCCCTTCGAGTCCCTTCATGAGTCCCTGCGCGGCGACCGCGCCATCAGCGCCGCGAAGCTGGAGGCCCTGAACTGGACACCTCGCTACCCGGACTTCACCACTGGCTTCCTCGCCGCCATGGAGGAAGAGGCGCGCGGCTGAGAACTACTCGGGTGACTCCGCCCGGAGGAGCTGTTGCAGGTCGAGCTCTGACCAGTCCAGCTCCTGCTCCACCTGCTGGAACGCCGCGTCCCCGATGGTGCCGTTCGCCCGCAGCTCCGCCAGCTTCCGTCGGCTCGCGGCCATCGCGGTGCGCACCATCCCCGCGTCCGCGGTGGGGGGCCCCCAGGGAGAGCTGGGGCTCGCGGGGCCCATGAGGGCGTGTTCGTCCAGGAGCTGACGCGCGCGCCGCAGCTGCAGCTCGTACCGGCGCCGGACCAGGGTCGCCATCTCCGTGCCCGGTGAATCCTGCGTGGCCTCCAGCCCCGCGCGCAGCGTCTCCACCCGTGCGAGCCGCACTTCGTGGTCCACCTCGCCGTCGTCGTCCAGCTTCAGCCGCGTCATCAGGGGCTTGAGCGTCATCCCCTGCACGACGAGCGTCCCCAGCACCACGGAGAAGGACGTGAAGAGGATGAGGTCCCGGTGGGGGAAGGCCGCGACGCCGTCCTGCCCCGTGGGCAGCGCCAGCGCCGCCGCGAGCGTCACGATGCCTCGCATCCCGCACCAGCCCACCAGCACGGCCGCGCTCGGAGAGAGCGTGACGGGGCTGGCCTTTGACTTGCGCTGCCTCCAACGGTTGAACGCCGCCGCGC
This sequence comes from Corallococcus sp. CA054B, assembly GCF_003611625.1. Classification (NCBI taxonomy): domain Bacteria; kingdom Pseudomonadati; phylum Myxococcota; class Myxococcia; order Myxococcales; family Myxococcaceae; genus Corallococcus; species Corallococcus sp. CA054B. The sequence continues at coordinate 96,328 of NZ_RAVY01000004.1, read as the reverse complement.
CCATCACCCAGGCGATGCGCGCGAGGATGGCCGCGCCCGTCACCACCGCCGCGATGGCCGTGTACTCCAGCCACGTCTCCCAGTCGAAGCGCGCGACGATGCCCTTCAACTGGAAGCCCACGAGCACGAAGGCCAGCACGTTCAACACGAACGTCGCCACCTCCCACACCGCGTAGGACGGGATGCGGATCCGCGCGGGCGTCACCACGGAGGCCGTGCGGGAGATGGTCATCGCGTAGACCACCGTCGTCAGGATGCCGGACAGGTGCAGCCGCTCCGCGAGGATCCACACCGCGAACGTGCTGCCGAACTGGGTGATGACGGCCGTGGACACGTCCTCGACGCTGGCGTTGATGCGCAGGCTCACCCGCGACAGAACGACGCCCAGGAGCACGCTGGCCACCGTGACGACGAGCAGCGTGGGCACCGCGCTCCAGCCCAGCACGCCGCCCGCGGCCACGGCTCCCAGCGCGAGCCGGTAGATGAGCAGGGCGCTCGCGTCGTTGAAGAGGCTTTCACCCTCCAGGATGACCATCAGCCGGTGCGGGGGCTTCAGCTGCTTCAGCACCGCCGTGGCCGCCGCCGCGTCCGGAGGCGCGACGATGGCGCCCAGCGCGATGGCCGCGGCCCAGGGCATCGCCGGCACCATCCACTTCACCGCCACCGCCACGGCGATGACCGTGAGCACCACCGCCCCCAGGGCCAGGCTCGCCACCGGCCGCCAGTTCGCGCGCAGGTCGCGGGGGGACGCGTCGAACGCCGCGTCCAGCAGCACCGGCGCGACGAACAGGGTGAGCGCCAGCTCCGGATCCAACACCAGCTCTGGGCTGCCCGGCACGAGCGCCAGCACCGCCCCGGCGAGCGCCACCAGCGCGGGGTAGGGCGTGCCCAGCCGCCGTGACAGCGCCGCCAGTCCCGCGCCTCCCAGCAAGAGCGCGATGACGATCTCGAACACCAGCATGAGGGCCTCGGGGAGATGTCCACCCTGGACTTCCGGCGACGTAGCGCAGGAGGGCCCACGGGGGACAGTGGCGAATTCCGGACGGCGGAAACCTGCGTCATGAGGAAGGCCGCCCGCGTCATCAGCCGAACGCGATGGATGCCATCAGCCGGAAAAGGGGCGCACCTTTGCGAGGCGTGGGCCCCCGGTGACAGGCTTGCCCTTTCGGGTCGCGTGAAGCGCGCGGCCCTGCGCACCCTGTCCAATGGGGGAACCGAAGATGTCCAGGTCGTTGCTGTTGGCGTCGTTCAACGAGGGCGTCCATCGTTCCATGGCCGGCAACCACGAGGCCGCGGTCCAGTCGTTCGATCAGGTCCTCGCCGTGGATCCACGCCACTTCCCCGCGCTCACCGCGAAGGCCTTCGCCCTCAAGCAGTTGGGGCGCAACGAGGAGGCCCTCAAGGGCTTCCAGCGCGCCATCGAGCTGGACCCCTCCGCGGCGGACCCCCACCGCGAGGCCGCGCTCTGCCAGCTGGAGCTGGGCGAGCCGGAGGCCGCCTCCCTCCTGATGCACCGGGCGGTTCAACTCAACCCCACCCCCGGCTACCGCGAGGCCGCCGCCATCGAGGTCTACCACCTGGGTAACACGCTGCTGACCCAGGGCCGGCGGCCGGACAAGGCCCGCTACCGTCTGGCCCGTCAGGTCTTCGAACTGGCGCTGGAGCTGTCGCCCGCCTACGTGGAGGCGGCCAAGGCCCTGGCGGACGTGTGGGAGCACCTGGGCGACCCTACCCAGCGGGAGCACTACACCCAGCTGGCGACCCGGCTGCGCCCCGCCTCCTCCTGAGGCCGCTCTCATCAAAGTTTTACAAAAGCGGAGGGAAAGGGCGGGAGGCCGGTGTTGAATGCCGAAGCGGCCCCCCCACCAGGAGAACCCTTCGCATGATCGTGATGCTCGAGCCGGATTCCCCGGAATCCGTCGTGAACGCCGTCCTCCAACTTGCTTCGCAGTACGAGGGCGTCACCCCGCGTGCCCATGTGGTCCAGGGCGCCGAGTCCACCATCACCGAGCTGTACCTGTTGGGCTCCACGTCGCAGGTTCCGCTGGAGCCTTTCCAGCAGCTGCCCGGCGTGCGCCAGGTGGTCCGCGTCTCGCAGAAGTACCGCATCATCGGCCGGCACGGTGGTCAGCGCACCACGGCGGGCTTCGAATACAACGGCGTCAACTTCGACGATAACTCGGTGAACCTCTTCGCGGGCTTGTGCGCGGTGGATTCGCTGGAGAGCGTGGACTCGATGATGGCGGCGCTCGCGCGCTGCGGCATCAACACCACGCGCATGGGCGCGTACAAGCCGCGCACCAACCCGTACGAGTTCCAGGGCCTGGGCGCGAAGTGCCTGCCCTGGGTGTTCGACTCCGCGGGCAAGCACGGCATCAAGGTCGTCGCGATGGAGGTGACGCATCCGCGCCACATCGACGAGATCAACGACGCGCTGAAGAAGTCGGGGGCGCCCACGGGCGTGATGCTCCAGGTGGGCACGCGCAACGCGCAGAACTTCGAATTGCTCAAGGTGATTGGCCAGCAGCGCACCTTCCCGGTGCTCTTCAAGCGCGGCATGGGCATCACGCTGGAGGAGTCCCTCAACGCGTGCGAGTACGTGGCGAGCGAGGGCAACCCCAAGATTGTCTTCTGCCTGCGCGGCGTGAAGACGCACCTGGGCGACCCGCACCGCAACATGGTGGACTTCGCGCACGTGCCGGTGGTGCGCCGCCTCACGCGCATGCCGGTGTGCGTGGACCCCTCGCACGCCATTGGCCGCGCGGAGGCCCCGCCGGACGGGCTGCCGGACATTTTCCACGCCATTGGCCAGGGCCTCATCGCGGGCGCGTCCATGGTGCTGGTGGACTTCCACCCGACGCCGGAGAAGGCGCTGTGCGACGGGCCGCAGGCGCTGCGCCTGGAGCAGCTGGCCGCGCTCCAGCGCTACACGAACATCGTGCGCTCCGCGTACACGGAGGCCGTGCGCAACGGCGACGGGACGCAGGCCGCCTCTCCGGCCCAGGCCATCAGCCGCTGAGCGCGTAGCTGCCCAGCACCCGGAGCGACGTGCACGCGCTCCGGGCTTCGCCCAGGGCCGCCTTCACGGGCGCGGTGTCCACCGCGCCCTCCACGTCCAGGCACCAGCGGTAGTCCCAGGCGCGGACGCCGCCGGGTCTCGACTCCAGCCGCGCGACGTTCACCCCGTGCGTGGCGAAGGCCGTGAGCACGCCCGCGAGCGCGCCAGGGCCGTTGTCGAGCGTGAGCACCAGGGACGTCTTCCACCGCGAACCCAGGTTGGGCGGCACGGCCGGGCCCACCGCGAGGAAGCGGGTGGCGTTGTCCGGCGAGTCCGCGATGCCTTCCGCGAGCACGTTGAGCCCGTAGAGCTCCGCCGCGGTCCGGCTGGCGATGGCCGCCGTGCCCTCCAGCGCCTCCTGCGCCACGCGCCGCGCCGCCACGGCGGTGTTCGCTTCAGGCACGGGGTGCAGGTGGTGCTTTCGCAGCCAGCCTCCGCACTGCGCCAGCGCCTGTGGATGCGACAGCGCGCGCGTGAGGCCCTCCAGCGTGCGGCCCGGCGGCGCGAGCAGGCAGTGGCGCACGGGCAGGCGCAGCTCTCCGGAGAGGGCTGGGGTGAACTCCAGGAGCAGATCCACCACCTCCGCCACCGGTCCCGCGAGCGCGCTCTCCATGGGCACCACGCCGCCGTCCACCGTGCCATCGGCCACGGCCTCGAAGACGGCGCGGAAGGTGGGGCAGGGGATGCGCGTCACGGATGCGCCGAAGAGGGCGCCCGTGGCCTCGTCGCCGTACGCGCCGCGCTCACCTTGAAAGGCGATGCGGCGGGGGGCGGCGTCAGCCATCGATGGGCTCCGCGCGCGGGTAGGTGCCCAGCACGCGCAGCGACGACGTGAGCGGGCGCAGGTCCTCCAGCGCCGCCGTCACCGAGGCGGACGCGGCGTGGCCCTCCACGTCCAGATAGAAGCGGTACTTCCACGGCGCGCCCGGGATGGGGCGCGACTCCAGCTTGGAGAGGTTCACTCCGCGCTGCGTGAGCCGTTGCAGCACCTGGCCCAGCGTACCGGGTCGGTGCTCCAGCACCACCAGCAGCGACGTCTTGCACGGCACGTCCGGCGCGAGCGGCGTGGGCTGGCGCGAGACCTCCACGAAGCGCGTGAAGTCCGAGCCGGGCTGCAGGTCGCTGGCGAGCACCACGAGCCCGAAGCGGCTCGCCGCGGACTCGCTGGCGATGGCGGCCACGGTCTTGTCGTTGCGATCCGCGACCATCTGCGCGGCGACGGCGGTGTCTGGCCCAAGCACGGCGCGCGCCCAGGGCACGTGCGTGCGCAGGAAGTCCTCGCACTGCGCCAGCGCCTGCGGATGGGACAGCACCTCGCGCAGGTCCTCCAGCTTCGCGCCCTTCACGCCCAGCAGCCGGTGGTCCACCTGGCTCACCACCTCGCCGGTGATGACGCCATCGCCCGCGGCGAGCACGTCGTACGTCTCATTCATGCTGCCGGCGGTGGTGTTCTCGATGGGCAGCAGGAGCACGTCCTGCTCGCTCTGCTTGAGCGCTTCCACGGCCTGTCGGGCGGTGTCGAAGCCGGTGAGGAGCACGCCGCCCGGCCGGTGCCCGTAGCGCTGGCGGGCGGCCAGGTGGCTGTAGGAGCCCTCGACGCCCAGGTAGCCCACGCGCAGGGGCGTGGTGTCCAGGCGGGTGACCAGGGCCTGCTGGCGGGCCACGGACATGTCCAGGATGACGCGGTAGAGGCGCTCCACTTCGTGCGGATCCAGGCCTCGCTCCGCTGCCCGGCCGCGCAGCTTGCGCAGGAGCAGGTCCTCGCGCTGCGGGTCCCGGAAGGGCCAGGCCGTCACCAGCTTGGCGCGCGCCACGTCGTCGGCCAGGGCCATGCGCCGCTGGAGCGCATCGAGGACGTCCTCATCGATGCGTTCGATTTGGGTCCGCAGGGTCTCCAGGGAGGGGATGTCCGCCATGCCCGGAACATAACAACTCGCGTCGAAGGCGCGGGGCCCTTCACATCCCCAGGCGCCGGGCGAGCTCCGGAGGCACGGGGTAGACGGACTCCTTCGGCAGGTGGCGCGTGGCCTGATCCGCGCGGCCGTCGTCCAGGTGCTTGCGCAGCTTCTGGACCAGGGGCGTGAGGTCGGTGATGGACACGGTCCAGTCGTCCACGAAGCGCTGGATGACGGCGCGGCTCAACCCCACCTGGATGCTGTCGTGGGGCAGGCCCGCGCCGCGCAGGCTGCGCTCCGGGTCCCACTGGATGTGGACGGGCGCGCTGTCGAAGGCCTTGCGCCATGCGTCCGGCGAGCCGTGGGCTTTCGGCTCGAAGCCGGTGAGGACGCCGGAGGACAGGGCCTCCTCCCAGCCGGAGCGTTTGATGCGCACCGCGAGCGTGCGCTCCTGGCCGCTCTTCCTGCCCCAGTTGGAGCGGTGCATGAGCCACAGGAAGCTGGGTTTGATCCACGTCATCCGGCCCACGGAGAAGGGCGGGCCGAACTTCTGCTGCTTCACGGCCACGTCGGCGATGGCGTCCGAGTAGGCCTGATACACGACGATGGAGGCTCGGTCGAAGTCGGCGCGGACTTCGCGGGCTGCGCTCATGGACGGGCTCTGGGTTTGGCTTTCGGCTTGGGTTTGGCTTTGGCGGCGGAGGTCGCCGGGAGCTTCGTCTTGCCCATCTTGAGGACGAGCTCGAAGTGCTCCACGGGGGTGGGCGTCACGCTGAGGCGGCTGCGGGTGATGAGCGGGAAGTCCTTGAGCGCGGGCGTGGCCTTGATGGTGGCCAGCGTGACAGGCGTGGTGAAGGCGACCACGGGGCCCACGTCCACGGAGGCCCAGTCCTCGCCGGGAGCGGTGGGGTCGGGGCCCGGCTTGGAGAGGACGCACGCCACGCCGACGACGGCCTTGTCCTCATTGGAGTGGTAGTAGAGGCACAAGTCCCCGGGCGTCATGGCCCGGATGTTGTTGCGCGCCTCGAAGCTGCGCACGCCCGTCCACTCCGTCCTGCCGTCCTCCTCCAGCTTCGCGTACGCGTAGACGGAGGGCTCGCTCTTGATCAACCAGTACCGCGGAGTCGCCATGGCGGCGCACCCTAGCTCAGGGAGGCGTTTCGCGCGCCAGCGCCGCGCCCTGTTGCTTGAAGAGCTCGAAGACCCGCTCCTCGTCCATCGCCGCGACTTCACGCCGTGTGGGATCCGCTTCCGTGTAGCCCACACGCCGGGCCGCGTCGTCGAGTCCTGGGAAGCGTTTGCGCGCCTCGGCCCAGAGGGCCCGGTCGTCCTGGGCCATGGAGCAGGGAAGGGGGATCAGGATGCTGGCGCTCAGCCCCGGGGAGAGTGCATCCGGCAGCTCGTTGAAGGAGAGGACCGCTCCCGGAGGAAGCGGCATGGGGAGCTCCGTCCGTGTGAACACCCCCACCACGGGCAGGGTCCGGATGACGACGCCGTCCAGCGGTGTCCGAGTGGAGCGCGCGGGCTGGCCGTAGGTCAGGGCCGACATGTCGATCTGCACGGGGCAGAGGTCCGGATGGACGGACAGCATGAGGTCATCGCCCTCGCGGATCTCGACCTCAAAGTCGCGGGAACCGTCGACGGTCGAGTCCTTCAGGAAGACCGCATGTCGACCGGTGGGGACCGGAAACGCGAGGTGATGGTCGGCGTGGAGCACCGGCGTCACGGGCTGTTCATCCACTCGCAGGACGATGTCGCGGTCAGGTTGTGGGCCCGTGGCCACGACGTGGAGGCGCCCACCCTTGGGAGGGTCATCGCTGTAGCTGATCGAGGACAGCCCCCACAGCACCAGCACCGCCGCGAAAAGCCCCAGCGCCACCTTCGCGTAGCCTGGAGAGCCAGAGGGGTCGTCTGGCTCCCGTGGGGTGGGGCCGGTCGTTGGCGCGGTGATGAGGGAGAACACCCACCACACCAGGAGGACCACGACCAGGATGGCCAGGACCTCCAATGCGTTGCCGTTGATGATGTACCGGATGAGCCTGAGCATGGTTCCCCCCCCTGAAGCGGCGTCCGGGTGTTTCATGGCATGTCTGGATTTGGAGCGTCAAGACGCGCGCCCGTGCCCTTAAGGCGGTGTTTCGCGCGCCTGGGGTTCGTCTTACGTCATAGCCACGTCGCGCAGGAGCGATGGGCAGTTGCACCCACTGGTATAGCGAGTTGGTCGGTTCGCACGCGAGCACGCCGTCTTCCGCGAAGCCTTCGCTCTCAGCTGATTCAGATGAGGGGATACTTCGGCCTCTGATGCGCATCTCCTCTTAGGCATAGGGGCGGAGGGCGCTTCCCGCCCAAGGGCTTTCTCAACAGCCTGCTAGTTCGATAGATTGGTTCAGATGGTACCTCCTCATCCACTCGACGAACTTCGAAAGGCGATCTCGGACGCAGTCGCCACGATTAAGTCCTACGACGTGCCAGAATATGCCGCCCGCCTCGGCTTGCCCACGGGAGACACCGCAGAAGCGTTCAGTGGAAAGGCTCGCTTTGTCCTGAAGCGCCTCCCATTCGATGAGGATGCGCTCGTGAAGATCGCAAACCAAGTCCTACAAGATATACCGGGTGGCCACTACAACCTAGAAGAGGAACTTTGGAAGCGCCAGGAGCAATCGGGACGCTCGCGTATCACCGAAGTTACACGCCGCGCTCTGCTTGATGAGCTTGCACTCCGATTTGATGTCCAGTCAATCGGAGGCAAAATTGAAAGCGTCGACCTGTTCGCTCGCAACTGGCCGCTCGGCACGATGTTGTCATTCGATCCTCGGTATTCGAACGCCGTAGGCGACTTCAGCAAGCATATATTGTACAATGATGACTGGGATATTGAGACTGTGTTCTCTCGATTGAACTTGCTTCATTGTTCTGAGCGGCGGTTTCTGGGGTTTCTTGAACAGCTTGTTCACCCAAGAGCACGAGACGGTGATGAACAAGCAGCCTTGGTCGTGTCGCTCAATGTGCACCTCGCCATTGATGGCTTGGAGCTACGCGAGTCTGAACAGATTTCCGGACGCCCGGTCTTTCGAATCGCGCCGAAGCGCTCCGGCGTTTCAGGCCGACCTAAGAACATTATCTTCGGCGCAAACGGTCCGAAACCAGAAATTATATTTCGGGATGCGGTAAATAACGACGTGGAGATTGTGAGGCACGCGCAGTACTGCCTCATCTACGATGAGCCAATCGGTCCTGATGGCCTGGCATGGAAAGACCTCGTGAACTGGTGGGCTTCAGCAAAGAGTATGGAGCCCAATGCCCGTACAACAGCAGAATCGTTGTACCGCCGGCTCGAAGCGTCGCTGGCATCACCTCCGGAGCGCGTGCTTTTCCGTGCCTACTTCAAGGAGTTTGTGCGGAACATGCAAGGGCGAGCGCCCGCCCTTATTCCACAGGTCTATTTGCACTTGGACCCATTCATCAGGCGAACCGATCCGAAATTCCTTGCTCGGCAGCGCATGGACTTCCTTTTACTCCTGTCTGCGCGAGACCGAATCGTCATTGAAGTCGACGGCAAGCAGCACTATGCCGATGAGGACCGAGCGAGCCCCGCAAAGTATGCCAAGATGGTCGCGGCAGATCGGGAGCTTCAGCTGGCCGGTTATTCGATTTTCCGGTTCGGGGGAGCTGAACTCGACGAGGTCGATGGACCAGCTCGCGTTACAAGCTTCTTCCGCGGGCTGTTTGAGCGTTTTGGTATTCAAAAAGCGCAGCTATCCCGCAGTCGATGAAAAGAAGCGCATCGATTTAGCCCAATAGGAGCGTCGGAGGAAAAGCCATGGCGGACGTGAGAGAGAGCTGTGCACGGGCAGAGGAGTGGGTTCGCGAGAACGCATTACCAGTGCAGTTCCCTGGTCGAACGTTCTTCAAAAAGCGTCTCTCGCTTAGTGATGGCGGTACATTTGAGTTTGACGCCGTCGCAGACGATGAGAGCGTAATTGGATTGGTCTCCACGAGCACTTGGAAGACAGTCACTGGGAATGCCAATACCGGGGCCATCAGGAAAATTCGATCTGATCTCTTGCGCTTTACTCAGCTTCCAAATTCAAGCTCAATCCTGGTACTCGGATTTACGGAGTTCGCTACGGCAGAGGGGTTTCTGCGCGAAAAGAACAGAGGGAAAATCTCTAGTCGAGTCGAGATCATCCACTTCCCTTTGCCCAAAGATATTCAACTGCTCGTGGAAGCTGGTCGGGTGGAAAGTCGGAGCGAGCAGCGCACTCGACCGGTGGCTGCGATCAATGTCGAGGCGCTGCCTGCGCACCTCAGGAAGTATGTGAAGTAGGCTTGGTCTCAGATCCATAGCAGTCCCCTTTTTGAAGCTTCCCCTTGGAGCCCAGTGAGCAGCCGAACAGGCTAACTCCGAGGGAGAGACGAAATAAAGGGATGCATCAGCCTTTCCCTGGATCAGTGCGGTGGTTCGCGCGCCTGGGCTTCACCCCAGGTGGTTTTGGCGTCCTTGTAGCCCGCGCGCCAGGCCCACACCTGCACGATGGGGATGCTCGTGCGCACGGCGGCCCAGGCGCTCTTGTTGTCCTGCGCCTGGGGGCAGGGGATGGGCGTCAGCAGGCTGGGGCTCGGACCTTCGGAATGGATGGCGGGCAGCTCCGCGACGTCGAGGAACGCGTTCGGCGGAATGCGGACCGGCGTCAAGGTCTCCGTGAAGCGCGCCAGCACGGGAAGCGCGGTCCGGTCCTGCCGCAAGGGTTGGCCGTACTTCAAGGTCGCCATGTCGACCTGCACGATGCACAGGTCCGGGCTGGTGGAGAGCATGAAGGCTTCGCCTTCGCGGACCTCGACCTGCAACCTACGGCTGCTGCCGCCGACCGCGGGGTCGTAGAGCCCGACGCGATGGGAGCCGCTGGGAACCCGATAGGTGAGGTGCCGATCGACGCGATGGAGAGGCTCCACCCGGTCGTCATCCACGGACACGTGGAGATTGCTGCCCACGACATGGATGAAGCCTCCCTTGTCGCGGGTCAGGTAGAGGGCGCCGCCAACCACCGCCACCGCCGCGAGAACTCCCAGCTCGCGCTTCGTGATCCACTCCGTCTTCAGGACCTCATCCGTGGGCGGTGGGGGTGAGGCCTCGTACGCGCCGAGCAGGGTGTCGCTCGTTGGAGGGGGACCCTGGGTGAGCCGGAAGTATGCCCACCTTCCGGCGAGCGCCACCGTCGCGAAGACCCCGGCCCCCACGGGGTTCCCCGCGCGAAGCAGCAAGACGGTCGTGACGAAGACGAACCAGAGGAAATTGTTACGACGGAAGTTCATGGCTTCCCCCCGAAGTGGCCTTCCCGCCACCTCAGGGTGTTTCATGGCACGTCTGGTTTTGGAGCGTCAAGAACCGGGGTCCACAGCCCACAGACCCACGGTCCCGTCACCCTGGGCACAGGCGATGAAGCGGCCATCGGGTGAGAAGACCGCGTCGCCTGTAGTGAGCTCACTGTCGTCCGAGTGGCTGAACAGCACCTCACCGGTATCGAAGTGGTAGAGCGCGAAGCCATGGGTGTCACTGGAGGAGACCATCAACTCCCCATCCGGGCTGAAGTCGAGGTTGCTCACGTAGTGACGGTAGTCGTTGAACGTCCTCAGGACGCGACGCTCATACACATCCATCACCACGACCTCGTGGACGCCTCTCGCGACGAGCAGCGGTCGCGTGGGATGGAATGCAACGCCCGCCGCGAACTGAAACCCCAGGGGCTGAACCCAGGGATGGGAGCTCGCCTTCAGGTCCCAGAGGTAGAGCGCCGCCTGGTCATGATCGTAATACGTCACGATCACCGCCGCGAAGCGTGAGTCCTGGGAGAATGCACACGCCTTGACCTGGACGTGCCACTCAACGCCTAGCAGGTCACGAACGCGTTTCCAGCCCGCCACGTCCCAGAGGAGGGCCTCGCCACGTTCCAGGATGGCCAGCAGCATGCCGTCCCGGGACATGGCCAACCCGGTGGCGGGCGCGGAGAGGGTCTCCTCACGCCAGAGCGAACCGTCCGTCGTGGAGAAGGCCATGAGCCGGGGCCGCCAGGTGACAGCGGCCTCCGCGACGGGCGGCCCGGCGGTCACGATGTGATTCGAGCCGTGGAAGAGGGCCTCGATGGGCTCCATCTTCAGCTCCACCGAGCCGCTGGCGACGTCCGTTGCCATGTCCAGGTCCCACCACCGCAGGCGGGAGTCGGCTTTCGCGAGCAGCCGGGTGCCTGACGGGTCGAAGCAAAGCCTCTCCCAGCGGACGGAGTCGAGCTGGGAACCCAGCTGCCGCACACGCTTCAGGCCGGACGCATTCGTCGAGGTGATGACCGCACGGGTCAGGTCTGTCAGGCTCATGTCGTGTAGGCCGGAATGGAAAAGCGCGTGCGAATGAAGACTCCACCCGTCAGGTCCCTGGCGGACGTGGCCATGGGCAAGGCGTGGACGATCGAGGAGACGCGGCCTGACGACCGAAAGGCCCTCTTCGAGGCGTACCTCGCGGCGGCGCGGCTCGGGAAGATGGAGGCCATGACGAACGTGGGACTCCATTTCCTCTACGGGGATGGCGTCCGGCGTGATCCGAAGCGCTCCCGGATGTGGACGGAGAAGGCAGCCGCGCTGGGGGACGATGTCGCGGCCTTCAACCTGGGGCTTGCGTATTACTTTGGAAGAGGGGTCCGGAAGAACAAAGGGCTCGCGGAGGCATGGTATCGCCTCGCCGCCGCCCGGGGATTCGCGGTCGCCGAGGGAAACCTGGTGGATATCCTGTTCGCGAGCCCCGAAGCCCATCAGCTGAAGGAGGCGGTCCGGATCTATCGGAAGAACGCACGACAGGGAGACCCGGTTGCCGCATACAACCTGGGCCTTGCGTATGAGCAGGGAAAGGGTGTCCCCAAGAGCCTGAAGAGAGCCAACGCATATTACGAAACGTCCGCGAAGGGAGGTTACGCCGATGCCCAGCTGGCCTTGGGCTACAATTATTCCAATGGCGTGGGTCTTCCCACGGATGCCATGCGTGCCTTTGGTTGGTTTCGATTGGCGGCGAAGCAGGGGAGCGCCAAAGCATCCTTCAACCTGGGGCTGATGTTCGCGAACGGCGAGGGAGTGCCCGTGTCCAAGGCGCGAGCCCGGCGTCACTTTCATGACGCCGCGAGCCTGGGGCATAAGAGAGCCGCCAGATGGCTGCGGAAGCTCGAGAAGGCCTGATCACCCTACATTGGTCTTGCTGAACACCCGCAGGGCCTCCGCCACACTCCAGGCCTGGGCGAAGCAGCCTCGCGGGCGGTAGGGCTCCGTCGCGTCGAAGATTTCGGAGATCTGCCCGATGCCCGCGTGCGACAGGTGGTCCTCCATTCCAGACAGCAGGGCCCTCGCGGCCTTGATGTCCGGGGAGACCTTCAACGTCGCGTCCACGTAATGCCCGATGAGCCAGCCCCACACCGTGCCCTGGTGATAGGCCGCGTCGCGGGCCCGCAGGTCGCCGTCGTACTTCGGTTTGTAGTCCTTGCTGCCCGGCGCCAGGCTGCGCAGTCCTACCGGCGTCACCAGCTCGCGACGCACCACCTCCAGCACCTGCGCCCACTTGTCTCGCTTGAGCACCGGATGCTTGAGCGAGATGGCGAAGACCTGGTTCGGCCGCACGCTTGCGTCCTCGCGGCCGTTCTCTCCGTCCACCACGTCGTAGAGACACCCGCCCGCTTCGTTCCAGAAGCGCTGGTTGAAGCTGCCCTGTGCCTTCTCCGCCGCGCCCCGGTACGGGCCCGACTCCAACCCCAGCCGCTCCGCCCAGCCCGCCATCAGCCGCAGGGCGTTGAACCACAGTGCGTTGATCTCCACCGCCTTGCCCCGGCGCGGCGTCACCACCCAGCCCTCCACCTTCGCGTCCATCCAGGTGAGCTGGTAGCCCTCCTGCCCCTGCCGCAGGAGCCCGTCCGCCGGATCCACGCCGATGTGGAAGCGCGTGCCCTTCTGGTGGTGCGCCACGATGTCCTGCAGGGTTGGGAACAGGTCCCGCAGCAGCGCTTCGTCTCCTGTCTCCTCCAGGTAGCGGTCCACCGCGTGGAAGAACCAGAGCGTCGCGTCCGCCGTGTGGTAGACGCCCTCGTTCTCTCCGTCCGGGAAGTAGTTCGGAATCAGGCCGTCCCGCACGTAGTGCTCGAACGTGCGCAGGATGGCCGCCGCCTCGCGGTAGCGCCCCGTGGCCAGCGTCAGCCCGTCCAGGCTGATCATCGTGTCCCGGCCCCAGTCCGTGAACCACGGGTAGCCCGCGATGACGCTCCTTGCGTCCAAACCCATCGACCGCGCCCACGCGGCGTCCGCAGGCCTTGGCGGATCGATGATGAACTGGTCCGCCGCCAACACCAGCCGCGCCGGCACTCCCGTGCGCGCATGCTCCGGGGCGCGCTCCAACAGGCGCTCCTGTCTGCCCAGCTCCCGCTCGAATACCTCCTTGGGATTCCGCTCCAGCAGGTGCCCCGGCGCCTCCGTCGTCAGCCCGAAGTAGAGCGTGCCCCCGGGCTTCAGCGTCGCCGTGAAGTAGCCCGGCGAGTGCTGCACCTCCGTGAAGTCGTAGCCGCGCGCCTTCTCCGTCCTCAGGTGCTGGGGCCTGGAGGTCTCCGCCAGGCTCACGTACGGCGTGGGCCCGTCCGAATACAGCCGCATTCGCTGGAGCGGACCGTCCTCGCCGTTGCGCAGCTCCACCAGCGGGCCGCGCAGCGTGACGATGGCCTCTGCCACTCCCTTCAGCAGCGGCCCGTCATGCGGGCGCAGCACCGGGTATGGCCGCAGGTGCAGGGTCACCTCCGGACCGGACAGGTGCTCCCAGGCGAGGAACACCGTGTCCTCACCGTGCACCATCACGCAACGGCGCCTCAGCCGCGCGCGCCCCACCGCGTACTCCCAGACGGGAATCAGCCCCTCCAGACGGAAGTGCCGCAGGTGCCTCGCGCCGTCTTCCAAAGTGCTGCCGTCGTCGTGCTCCTCGGAGGTGAGCCGGTAGCGCTCCCCGTCCACCAGCGCCGTCTCCTCCAGCCTCGCCATCAGCACCGTGCGGCCCAGCTTCTCCAACGTGGGGATGAACAGGCCGTGATAGCGGCGCGTGTTGCATCCCACCACCGTGCCGGAGGCGTAGCCTCCGCGGCCGTTGGTCAGGAGCCACTCGTGATTCACGCCGTTGCTGAAGTCAGCGCCGTCCGGAAAGTCGAAGGACAGGCGGGGCAGGGCAGGGGCTGGTTCGTTCACGCCTTCGTCTCCTCCTCGCCCGTCTCCCTGGGCGGAGACACGCGGGAAAGGGTAGGAAGCAGGTATCCGTCGGACATCGCCCTCGCGGAGAAGTTGCTCATGCATGCCCGCGCCACACAGCGCATCCCCTGGCCCCCGGGCTCGAGGGGAGAACAGCCGGGCAGCCAGGCCCTCGACGCCAGCGCGAGCGCGCTGGAATCCCGTCACGCGGAGCCCTTGCGACCGTCCCCTGGGAACCGCACCTCACCCAGAGCCTTCGGGCGCGCCCCGATTTCCCGAGGAGACACGCCATGGCCATCGTGAAGTCATCGGGCATCAGCGGCCGGCAGCACAACCTGGCCGAACAGGTGTTCTCCCGCGCCGCGGGCGCGCCGCTCGTGATGGGCAACGACGTGCGGCTCCTGCGCGACGCACGCGAGAACTACCCCGCGTGGCTGCGCGCCATCCAGCAGGCCGAGCGCTCCATCCTCTTCGAGAACTACATCATTGAAGACGATGACGTGGGCCGCGGCTTCGCGGAGGCGCTGGCCGCCCGTGCTCGCGACGGCGTGCAGGTGCGCGTCCTCTATGACTGGCTGGGCTGCCAGGGCCCCGCGTCCCGCAGCTACTGGCGCTTCCTGCGCGAGGCGGGCGTGGAGGTGCGCTCGTTCAATCCCTTCCAGTTCGACCGGCCCCTGGCGTGGCTGGGCCGCAACCACCGCAAGACCCTCACCGTGGACGGAGAGGTGGGCTTCGTCTCCGGGCTGTGCGTGAGCCACAAGTGGGTGGGCGACGCGGAGAAGGGCGTGGCCCCGTGGCGTGACACCGGTTTGGAGATTCGCGGCCCCGCCGTGGCGGACCTGGTGCGCGCCTTCGCCCAGGGGTGGAGCACCGTGGGCCCTCCTCTGGATGAAGAGGGCTGCCTGTCCGCTCGCGCCTCCCTGCCCATGGGCGACGTGTCCCTGCGCGTGGTGGCCGGCGTGCCCTGGAGCGCGGGCCTCTTCCGTGTGGACCAGCTCATCGCGTCGCTCGCGCGCAAGCGGCTGTGGCTCACCGACGCGTACTTCGTGGGCACCGCCACCTATGTCCAGGCGCTCCGGGCCGCGTCTCGCGACGGCGTGGACGTGCGGCTGCTCGTGCCCGGCAGCAGCGACATCCCCGCGCTGCGCCCGCTCACCCAGGCTGGCTACCGCCCTCTCTTGGAGGCCGGCATCCGCGTCTATGAATGGAATGGCACCATGCTCCACGCCAAGACGGCGGTGGCGGATGGCACCTGGGCGCGCGTCGGTTCATCCAACCTCAACCCCGCGAGCTGGCTAGGCAACTCCGAGATTGACGTCGCCGTGGAGGACGCCCCCTTCGCCCGGTGCATGGAGGACATGTACCTCCAGGACCTGGAGCACGCGACGGAGGTGGTGCTCAGTGGAAGGGCGCGCCGCATGATCGCCGCGCCTGCGCTGCCTCGCCCGCAGCGGGGCGCCCATGGCGGGCGGGGCAGCATGAGCCGCGCGGCCGCGGGCGCGGTTCGCCTGGGCAACACCGTGGGCGCCGCCGTCACCAACCACCGCGAATTGGGCCGCACCGAATCCAAGGTCGTCTTCGGCGCGGGCGTGGTGCCGCTGGCCCTGGCGGGCGTGGCGCTCTACTGGCCCCATGTCGTGGCCGTGCCGGCGGCGCTCGTGGGCGCCTGGGCCGGCGTCGCCCTGTGGAGCCGGGCCCTGCGCCTGCGCCGCCAGGAGGTCCAGGGCTCCGAACAGCAGCCGCTGCCGGAGCAGGAGGTGTCGCCACGCCCCGCCATCCCGGAGCCGCGCGCGCTGCCGGAGGCGCACGCCTCCCACGCTCCGGAAGCCGAGCCCCGCCAGCCTTGAAGTGAAGGGGAGGGCAGGGCCCGGACACGACAAGGGCCCACGGGCCGGCAGCGGGAGGAAGCGCCTGGCTTCCCAACTCGCTGTTCCGGCCCGAAGGCCCTGTGCTTCCTACAGCGCTTCAGCCTTCGCTGGCGCGTGGGCTCAAGCCTGCTTCGCGACGCCCGCGGGCTCCGCCGCCTTGCCGCTCAAGAGCGAGCTACCGCCGTACAGGGCCAGGCCCACCATGCCCAGCACGCCGGCTTCGATGCTGTTGCCCAGTGAGGCGCCCATCAGCCCCACGATGCTGGTTCCAAGCATGAAGACCACCCCCACCGCCCCTGCCACCTTGCCCATCCGCTGTCCCCCTCTGAACTGAATTGGACCCCTGAACCCCTACCGCTGTCCGACGCCCAATCCCTTATCAAGACCCGTGCCAGGGCCCTGGCACGAGGAGCCCAGAGGGAGCCCGGAAGTACGTGGAAGGTACAGGGCTCACGTTGGGCAATCCTCTTCCACCCCGTGGAAGCGATCGGCAGAAAGCACAGGGGCGAACACCGGGGTGGGACCGGAATTTTTCCCGGATGCGCCGATGTGCGCCTGATGTGGCACGCCGTAACCCACTGCATTCCAAGGGTTTTCCCTCTCCCCGGCCGCTGGCACACGCGCTGCTAAGAGCCTCCGCCAGAAGCGAGCCACCCAGCCCTTCAGGGCGTGTGAACGGTGGATCGCGCGGAACATCAGTGAACGAAGGAGAGCGGAAGATGGGAATGCGGCGCACGGGGTTCTGGACGGTGATGGGGATGCTCCTCCTGTCGGGTTGTGCTCACCAGCAGACGCTGAAGGTCGACAACGCGGATCAGCCCTACCGCATCGGCCGCGAGGACGTGCTCGACGTGAGCGTGTGGCGCGATGCGGAGCTGTCGCGCACGGTGCCGGTGCGTCCCGACGGCTTCATCTCCATTCCGATGGTGGGTGAGATTGAAGCCGCGGGCAAGACGCCCACGGAGCTGGCCGAGGCGCTCAAGTCGGGCCTCCAGCCGTACGTGCAGGAGCCGCGCGTGACGGTCATCGTCCGCGAGGTCAACAGCAGCCGCGTCTTCGTGACGGGTGAAGTGGCCCACCCGGGCGCCTACCCGCTGCGCGGCCGCGTGTCGCTCCTGCAGGCCATCGCGCTGGCCGGCGGCTTCACGGACTTCGCCAACTCCGACGGCATCGTCGTCATCCGCACGGACGGCAAGGGCGGGCAGATCCCGGTGCGCTACAGCGACCTGGTCTCCCCGGACGGCGAGAGCGTCATCCTGCGGCCGGGTGACACCGTCGTCGTCCCGTGAAGCGGGACGGGCGAGCGGACAGCAAAGACAGACAACGGGAAGCAACGAACGTGGGCGTGGGTCAGGACGGGAGGGCGGCGGTGAGGGGCAACTGGAAGCGGGCAGTGATTGCAGGCTGTCTCATCGCCGCGCCGGCCGCGCAGGCGGCCACCATCCTGGAGCCGCGGCTCCGCCTCACGGCGGAGGAGCGCTTCGACAACGACATCCGTCTGGGGGGAGCCGGCACCAACGGACAGTTCATGACGAAGCTGTCTCCGCGGCTGGGACTGGACGTGAAGAACGAGCAGCTGACGCTCGAGTCCTTCTACGCCACGGACCTGCTCGCGCGGCACGGCTCCGGGAAGACGACGGTGGACCACCGCGCGGGCGTGGGCTTCCGGGACGTGCTGTCCCGGCGGCTGCGGCTGGATGCCAGCGCGCGGGTGTTCCGCGTCACCGACCCCACGTCGCTGCCGCGTGACGGCCTGGCGCGCTCCACGGCGCCCACCTTCTATGCGCAGACGAAGGTGGGGCTCACCAGCCGCGTCACGGAGCGCATGGACGTGCGCGGCAACTACATGTTCGAGGCGACGCGCATCATCGAGCCGGGACGGGTGGCGGGCTACGCGCACACCCCTTCGGTGGAGCTGTGGTACCGCACCACGCGCCGGCTGTCCCTGGGCGCCGAGTACCGCTACCAGGGCTTCCTGTACGACCAGGACTACAGCCAGGCGCACGGCGCTTCCGCGGCCCTGCGCTACCGGCTGACGCGGCCCACCACGCTCACCCTCCGGGGCGGGCCGGTGCGCTACCTGCCTTCGGACGCGACGCGCGGCGGGTGGCTGCCCC
The DNA here is from genome assembly GCF_003611625.1 of Corallococcus sp. CA054B. NCBI lineage: Bacteria > Pseudomonadati > Myxococcota > Myxococcia > Myxococcales > Myxococcaceae > Corallococcus > Corallococcus sp. CA054B. The sequence goes on along the minus strand of NZ_RAVY01000004.1, from coordinate 78,138 downwards.
GCGTGGCGGTGGAGCTGGTGCGCGAGGGCGAGCGCAGCGACTTCGGCGCCGCCATGGGGCACGACCTGGTGGGCGCGAGCGGTTTTTCCGGCGCGGTGTGGGCGGACTACGCGTCGGTGATGGGGGCGCATCGGTTCACGCAGAAGCTGTCGGCCTTCGCGGCGGCCAGCTTCTTCCGGAACGGCAGGGCGCCCGGTGAGTTCTACACGGAGTGGCGCAACACCACGAACGTGTCGCAGGGCTATGCAGTGGGTGGAGGCGTCGAGTACCGGCTGAGCCGGAAGCTGGCGCTGCAGGGCGCGTTCGACCGCATCGCGCAGGTGGGTGCGGGGGATGTCGCTGGGGCGGGGGACCTGACACGCAACGTGTTCGCCCTCCGTCTGGTCATGACAGCTTGGTAGGCAACCTTTGAGAGCTACGAGGATGGAGGAGCGGATCATGGAGCGTGGGATGACGGCGGACCAGTTGCTTTCGGCGCTGTGGCGCCGCAAGGCCCTGGTGGGGGCGATCGCTGCAGCAATCTTCGTGTTGGGTGCGGCCATCGTGATGACCCGGCCGAGCATTTATGAAGCGTCCGTGGTGGTGCGTGTGGAGCCGCAGCGCCCTGGCGAGGAGATGGTCCAGCGCACGGTGAGCGAACTCATCGAGCAGCGGCTCGTCACCGTCCGCCAGGAGCTCCTGGCGCGGCCGGTGCTCCAGAAGGCCATCGAGGAGATGAACCTCTACCCGGAGCTCGTGTCCGATAAGGGCATCGAGGCGGCGGTGGAGCAGATGCGCAAGGACCTCACCGTGCGCGTCGAGGGTGAGACGGCCTTCGAGCTCACCTACGCGGGCCGCGACCCGCAGGTGGTGGCGCAGGTGGCCAACCGCCTGCCGGCCATCTTCTCCGAGGAGACGCTGAAGATCCGCCAGACGCAGGCGGCCCGCGCCACCGACCTCTTCACCGAGGAGATGGTCGCCATGGGCAAGGCCGTGTCCTCCTGGGAGATGAAGATCTCCAAGTTCAAGGTGGACCACCTGGGCGAGCTGCCCGAGCAGATGGAGATGAACATGCGCGGCCTGGAGCGCATCAGCGCCCAGCTGCAGACGAAGTCCGAGGAGCTGCGCAGCGCCGAGGCGCGCCGCTCCGACCTGGCCCGCGCCCGCAACGCCGCGGACAGCGAGGCCGGCCGCCTGGAGGCCACGGAGAGCGGCCTGTCCCGCACCCTCACGCAGGCCAAGACGCAGTGGACGTCCGACCATCCGGAAGTGAAGCGCATGGAGCGTGAGCTGGGTGACATCAGCGCCCAGCGCAAGGACGCCGAGGGCCGCATGTACGCCGAGCGCAACGAGCGCACCCGCGTGGCCACGCTCATCACCAACATCCAGAAGGACATCGTGGACCTCCAGAAGCAGGCCGAGGCGTACCAGGCGCGGCTGAACAACACCCCGCGCTGGGCCCAGGAGCTGGCGGTCATGAACCGGGACTACGAAATCGCCCGCACCAAGTACCAGAGCGTGGTGAGCCGCAAGGTGGAGGCGGAGATCGCCCAGGAGCTGGAGGCCAAGAGCGCCAAGAGCCTGTTCAATGTCATCTCGCCCGCCGGGGTGCCTTCCTCGCCTGCTCGCCCGGACCGCATGACGGGCCTGCTCATCGCCGCCCTGGTGGCCCTGGCGCTGGGGGTCCTCACCGGCACCGTCCTCGAGATGCGCGACGACAGCCTGCGCGATGGCACCGAGGTCCGCGAGCGCATCACGCTGCCTGTCCTGGCGGTGGTCCCGAACATGCAAGGCAAGACGGAGAAGCGGATCTTGATGCCGATGGCTGGGAGCAAGAACAGCGTCTCCTCGCCTACTTCCCTGAACTAATTGCCGACCCCATACGGAAAGGATTGGAGAACTCAGATGGATTCGACGATGGAGCGGGCCGGTAACTTCCTCCCCCGCGTGGATGACAGCGCGGCTTCCTCGAACGCAGTGGACCGCCGGGTGGTGACGCTCACGGCCCCTGCCTCCGCGGCCGCCGAGCAGTACCGCACCCTGTATTACCGCCTGGAGCGGATGCGCGAGCAGCGCCCGATGAAGGTGGTGGCGCTCACCTCCGCGATGCCCGGCGAGGGCAAGACGGTGACGAGCGTGAACCTGGCCCTGGCCGCCGCCCGGGCGAACCCGGAGCGCCGCATCCTGCTGGTGGACGCGGACCTGCGCCGGGGGCAGGTGGCCCCCACGCTGGGCATGCGCAACAAGGTGGGCCTGGCGGAGCTCCTGGCCGGTGAGTGTGACGTGCGCGACGTGGTGCGCCGCTTCAACTCCACGCGGCTGGCGGTCATCCCCGCCGGCGCCACGCCGGAGGAGAGCACCCAGGTGCTGGCCTCCGCCCGCATGAAGCAGTTCCTCAAGGCGGTGCGCGAGGGCTTCGACGAGGTGTACGTGGACCTGCCGCCGACGCTGCCGTTCGCGGACGCGGCCATCCTGGGCCACCAGATGGACGGCGTGCTGATGGTCATCCGCGCCAACGTCACCCCCTCCAAGGTGGTGAACCAGGCAGTGGAGCAGCTGGCGGGCGCGGCGCTGGTGGGCTGCGTGCTCAACGGGGCGGAAGTGAACGCGACCCCGTACCTGAAGAACTACGTGAAGAAGTAGCAGTCGGTTGTCGAGTGAAGTGATTCGTGGCCCGACCCGCTCCTCGCACCGATGAGGTGCGATGGGCGGGGGGCCTGGAGCGGCGGCGGGTTGGGGTTGGAGGAGTCACGTGCTTCGCGTTTTCCACCACTATTTTTCAGCCAAGAAACTGACGTTCTTCCTCGCCGAGTCCTCGGCGATCGCGCTGGCCTGTGTCGCGGGTGCCGCGGCCTGCGCGGCCCTCTTCGCGCCCCTGGGTTCCCAGCCCCCGTTCGCCACGATGTGGCCGACGCTGGTGGGACTGGGCCTGGCCTTCGTCGTCACCTTCCAGTTCACGCTGTACCTGTTGGACCTGTATGACCTGCGCATCGCGGCCGAGGACCGGACGCGCGGCTACCGCTTCCTCAAGGCCGCGGGCGTCACCGCGATGGTGGCGGGCGGGGTGATGCTGCTCCTGCCGCTGGCCCTGCCGGTGGTGCTGCCCCCGGGGACGCTCCTGGGCGGCGCGATGGGCGCCCTGGCCGGCACCCTGGTGGTGCGCGTCTCCATCCGGGCGCTGGTCGGCGAACCCGACGCGGTGCTCGTCGTGGGGGATGGCCTCAAGGCCCGCGCGGTGGCGAGCGCCATTGAAGACGGCGGCGAGGGCTCCTTCCGCGTGGTGGCCCTGGTGGACCCGCGTAAGGTGGAGGAACCGCTGGACGCGATGGCGGCGCGCCTCAACGCCTCCTACGTGGTGCAGGCCGCGGATGACATGCGCGGCGCCAATTGGGTGGACTCGCTCTTGCGCTGCCGGCTGGACGGGCGGCGGGTGTACGACGCGGCGGGCTTCTGCGAGCGCGTGCTGCGCCGCATCCCGGTGCAGTTCCTGCGCGCCAGCGACTTCGCCTTCGCGGATGAGATGACGGTGTCGCCCCTGCGCCGGGCCTTCAAGCGCGTGTTCGACGTGGCGGTGGCGTCGCTGCTCCTCCTGCTGGCTTCGCCCTTCCTCATCCTGGTGGCGCTGGCCATCAAGCTGGACTCCAAGGGCCCCGTCTTCTACCGGCAGGACCGCGTGGGCCTGGGCGGCCGGGCGTATCCGCTCTGGAAGTTCCGCAGCATGCGCACCGACGCGGAGAAGAACGGCGCGGTGTGGGCGCGCTCCAACGACGACCGCGTCACCCGGGTGGGCAAGTTCATCCGCAAGACGCGCATCGACGAGATTCCGCAGGTGTTCAACGTGCTGCTGGGCCACATGAGCTTCGTGGGCCCTCGTCCGGAGCGCCCGGTGTTCACCGAGCAGCTCAAGCAGCAGATTCCGTTCTACGGCGTGCGTGAAGCGGTGAAGCCGGGCATCACGGGGTGGGCGCAGATCCGCTACCCCTACGGCGCTTCGGTGGAGGACGCGCGCAACAAGCTGGAGTTCGACCTGTACTACGTGAAGAACGGGTCGCTGTTCCTGGACGTCGGCATCATCTTCCACACGGTCCGGCACGTGCTGTTGGGGCGGGGTGCCCGGTAGGAAGGTTCAGTAGCAGGCGTTGATGACCGTCCGCGGCCTCCGGTTGTCGGGGGAGGCCGGGATGCCAAGGGTGGGTAGCCATGGATTGGGATGGGCGAGGGGGTCGGAACATGGTGGGCATGGACGTGGACGCACCGTTCTCAGAGCAGTGGAGCCAGGACGACGCGCGCAACAAGCAGCAGGGCGTGGAGCGCAACGAGCTGCTGCAGGCGCCGAAGAACCGTCCCACGCGCATCGTCGCGATGGGCGGCGGTACGGGCCTGCCCATGGTGCTCAAGGGGCTGGCCCGCCGCGCGGCCCCCAAGGGCGGCCAGCCAGGCGTGGACATCACCGCGGTCGTGGCGATGAGCGACGACGGCGGCAGCTCCGGCCGCCTGCGCCGCCAGCACGGCGCGCTGCCCCCGGGCGACATCCGCAACTGCCTGGTGGCGCTCGCGGGTGGCAAGAGTGCACTGAAGGACGTGTTCCAGTACCGCTTCGGCGGCGCGAAGGGCCTCGCCGGCCACGCGGTGGGCAACCTGCTCATCGCCGCGCTCGCGGAGCTGAAGGGCGACTTCCTGGAGGCGGTGCGGCTGTCCGGGGAGCTGTTGGGCGCGCAGGGCCTGGTGCTGCCCAGCACGCTCGCGTCGGTGCAGCTGGTGGCCCAGATGCATGACGACACGGAGGTCGTGGGCGAGCGCAACATCTGCCGCGCCCAGGGCCGGGTGCGCCGCGTGTCGCTCAGCCCCCGCTCTCCGCCGCCGGTGGACGGCCTGCTGGAGGCCATCTATTCGGCGGACCTCATCGCCATCGGGCCGGGCTCGCTGTACTCGAGCGTGCTGCCCAACCTGCTGGTGGACGGCGTGGCCCAGGCGCTGAAGGAGACGCGCGCGCTGAAGGTCATGGTGGCCAACCTGATGACCCAGCCGGGCGAGACGGACGGCATGAACTGCCTGGACCACGTGCAGGCCGTCATCGACCACGTGGGGCCGGTGCTGGACGCGGTGCTCGTCAACGGCCGTGCGCCTTCGGAGGAGTCCATCCAGCGCTATGCGCGCAAGGGCTCCTACATGGTCACGGCGGAGACGCGGGAGCTCCTGTCCTCCGGCGTGATTCCGGTGCAGGCGGACCTTCTCAAGGAAGGTTCCAAGATCCGACACGACAGCCGCAAGGTCGCTGCCTGCCTGCTGAAGATGGCGCGCAGCGGGTTGTAGGCCGCGCTGCCCATCACCACCTTGGGGCCCGCTCACATGGAAGCCATTCAACTTTCGGCCGCCTCCCAGGTCGTGGAAGTCAACGACCGGGCGGCCTTCATGTCCCTGGAAGCCGAGTGGAACCAGCTCGTGGAGGCGACCTCCCACGAGCTGTTCTACCGGCATGAGTTCCTGCGGCTGTGGCTGGACAACTTCGCCGCCGGGGCGCGCATGCGCGTGCTGCTCCTGCGCGGCGAGGATGGAACGCTCACCGCCGCGCTGCCGCTGGTGGAGGAGCGCACGTCGATGTACGGCGTGCCCGTGCGCCAGCTCACCTCCGCGGCCAACGCGCACTCCTGCCGCTTCGACATGCTGGCGCGGGAGCCGGATGCCGCGGCCCAAGCCTTCCTCGCGCACCTGCGCGCGACGGGCGGCTGGGACGTGCTGCGGCTGACGGACGTGCCGGACGGCGGCGTGGGCTTCCGCCTGCTGGAGGCCGCGAAGCAGGGCGGTCTGCCGGTGGGCGAGTGGGAGTCATTGCAGTCTCCCTACGTGCCGCTGCCCGCGAAGAAGGACGCGTACTTCGCGAAGCTGCCGTCCAAGTTCAAGGCCAACTGCCGCCGCCGGCGCCGCAAGCTGGAGGAGAAGGGGAAGGTCACCTTCGAGCGCGTCTCCGGCGGGCTGGACCTGGAGGGCACGCTGGAGGAGGGGCTGCTCCTGGAGCAGAGCGGCTGGAAGGGCGCGAATGGCACGGCCATGGCGCAGGACGCGAAGACGCGCGGCTTCTACACGGAGCTGGCGCGGGACGCGGCCTACCGCAACCGGCTGGCGCTGTACTTCCTGCGCGTGGACGGGCGCGCGGTGGCGTTCCAGTACGGCCTGGAGTTTGGCGGGCGCTACTTCCTGCTGAAGCCCGGCTACGACGAGTCCCTGAAGGAATGCAGCCCGGGGCAGCTCCTGATGGAGGAGGTGCTGGGGGACTGCCTGGACCGGGGGCTCACCGAGTTCGATTTCCTGGGGCCAGACATGGTGTGGAAGCGCGACTGGACGGATCAGGTCCGCCGGCACACCTGGCTCTACGTGTTCAACGACACCGCCTTCGGCCGGGCCCTGTGCGCGGCGAAGTTCCGGTGGGTACCGGCGGCGAAAGAGGTGGTGGCGCGATGGAAGAAGTGAAGACGACCGACAAGATGTTCGTGCCGTCCCTGCCCACGCTGTGGCCGGGCATGCTGATGGCCCCGCCGCGTCCGGGGGCGCTGCCGCCGTTCTCGTCTCCCAACGCGCGGTACTTCTACTTCGCGCGCAACGCCGTCTGGCTGACCATCAAGATGCTGCGCCTGGACGGCGGCGAGGTGCTGATGCCCGCCTACCACCACGGCGTGGAGGTGGAGGCGGTGGTGGACGCGGGCGCCATTCCGCGCTTCTACCGCGTGGGCAGCCGCTGGGACGTGGACGTGGCGGACGTGGCGAAGCGCATTACGCCGAAGACGCGCGCGCTCTACCTCATCCACTACGCGGGCTTCCCGGGGCCGGTGGACGCCATGCGCAAGCTGGCGGACGAGCACGGCATCCCGTTGATTGAAGACTGTGCGCTGTCGCTCCTGTCGTCGGACGGCGCGACGCCGCTGGGCACCACGGGTGACGTGGGCATCTTCTGCCTCTACAAGACCCTTCCGGTACCCAATGGGGGTGCATTGGTCGTCAACGGCAAGCGTTCGTACAGCCTGCCGGAGCCGCCGGCGCCGCCGCTGGCGTCCACCTTCAGCCACACCGTGTCCGCGCTGCTGCAGAACCTGGAGCTGCGCGGCGGGGCGGTGGGCCGGGGGCTGCGCGGCCTGGTGCGCTCGGTGGGGCACGGCACGGTGAAGGCCGCGAGCATCGAGCGGGTGGCCACGGGCACGCAGCACTTCGACCGGCGGCACGTGGACCTGGGCATGAGCCCGCTGACGAAGCGGATCGCCCTGGCGCAGGACCTGGAGTCCATCGTCGAGGCGCGCCGCCGCAACTACTTCCTCCTGCTGGGCCGGCTGCGCGACGTGTCTCCGCCGCTCTTCAACCAGCTTCCCCCGGGCGTCAGCCCCCTGTTCTACCCGATGGTGGTGCAGGACAAGGAGCTGCTGCTGGCGAAGCTGCGGGAGAAGGGCATCGACGCCATCGACTTCTGGAAGCGCTTCCATCCCGCGTGCGACCCGTCAGAGTTCCCGGAGGTCGCGCAGCTGCGGCGGACCATCCTGGAGATTCCGTGCCACCAGGACCTGTCGCCGGAGGTCATGGGGCAGGTGGCGGACGTGGTCCGGGAGGCGCTGAAGTCCGAGCGCCGGCCGAGCAAGCGCGCGTCGTGAGGGAACAGGGGGTGGCTCCCGGGTTGCAATGGCACTCGGGGGCCGGGGCAGTGCTTCGGGAAAGGCATCAGGGTGACGCGGTGATCCGCGAAGACGAGTTGACGTCAGGGCCGAGGTTGACGCCGCGGCTGGACGTGGCGGCGGTGGGCAGTGCTTCGCAGCTGGCGGGGATGCGGGCGGAGTGGAACTCGCTGCTGGATGCGAGCACGGCCGGTCCGTTCAACGCGTGGGAGTGGCTGTATCCGTGGTGCCGGCGCATCGCGCCCGACGTGCGGCCGCTGGTGCTGACGGCGCGCGACAGGCTGGGCACGCTGGTGGGCCTGTTGCCGCTGGGCCTGGAGCACCGCTGGGTGAACGGCGTGCCGGTGCGGCGCCTGGGCTTCCTGGGTGAGACGCACGTGGGCAGCGACTACCTGGACGTGGTGGCGCGCAAGGGCCGCGAGGCGGAGGTGTCCCGGGCGTTCTTCAACGTGCTCCAGGGGCTGCGCGACGAGTGGGACGTGCTGGATTTGACGGACCTGCGCGAGGGGTCGACGACGCTCGGCGTGGCGCGGGAGGTGTTCGGCGACGTGCGCGTGACGGAGCGCTACGTGTGCCCGTACGAGACGCTGGTGCCGGGCGAGCCGTTCGACGCGTTCCTCAAGCGCACGGGCCGCCGGGACAACTACCTGCGCCGGCGCAAGTGGCTGGAGAAGCAGGACGGCTATCGCATCGAGCGGACGGACGCGCCGGGTCAGCTGGCCGGGCCGATGACGGACTTCTTCCGGCTGCACGCGCTGCGCTGGTCCTCGGATGGCGGTTCGCAGGGCATCAAGGGCGCGGGGGTGGAGGCGTTCCACCGCGACGCGACGCAGTGGCTGGCCGAGCGCGGCCGGCTGCGGATGTACACGATGAAGGTGGGCGGCCAGGCGGTGGCGTCCGTGTACGGCATCCTGCATGGCCAGACGTTCGTGTACTTCCAGTCCGGCTATGACCCGGCGTGGCGCAACCGCAGCGTGGGCCTGGTGCTGGTGGGCGAGACGTTCAAGGACGCCATCGAGATGGGCCTGACGGAGTACGACTTCCTGCGAGGCACGGAGACGTACAAGTCCGACTGGGTGACGAAGCAGCGCCAGACGGTGTCCCTGCGCGCGCACGGCGCGGGCTTCGCGGGCACGTGGTTCACGCGCTCCGAGGAGTGGGCCCGCCAGACGCGCAACGCGGTGAAGGGCGTGCTGTCGGATGAGCTGGTGGAGAAGGTGCGCCGGTTCCGGCGGCGGAAGGCCGCGGTGAATTGACGTTCCGGGGCGGCGCGGCGGATCCTGGCGGGTGCCATGGAGAAGCTGCGCTGCGCCGTCCTGGATGACTATCAGGGTGTTTCCACGAGGCTCGCGGACTGGTCGTCCGTGAGCGGACAGGTCGAGGTGACGGTGTTCCGCGAGCACTTCTCCGGTGAGGAGGAGCTGGTCGCGGCGCTGTCGCCGTTCGACCTGCTCGTCGTCATGCGGGAGCGCACGCCGTTTCCGAATGCGCTGCTCGAGCGGCTGCCACGGCTGCGGCTGCTGGTGACGACGGGGATGCGGAATGCGTCCATCGACGTGGCCGCGGCCACCGCGCGCGGCGTGACGGTGTGCGGGACGGCGAGCGCGACCGAGCCTCCGGTGGAGCTGACGTGGGCGTTGATCCTGGCGCTCGCGAGGAACGTGGTGGGGGAGAGCACCGCGTTCCGGCAGGGCGGCCCGTGGCAGCACTCCGTGGGCGTGGACCTGCACGGGAAGCGGCTGGGGCTCCTGGGGCTGGGGAAGATTGGGAGCCGGGTGGCCCGCGTGGGGGCGGCGTTCGGGATGGATGTGGTCGCGTGGAGCCCGAACCTCACGGACGCGAAGGCCGCGGAGGTGGGCGTGACGCGGGCCGCGTCGAAGGAGGCGCTCCTGGAGACGAGCGACTTCGTGTCCATCCATCTGGTGTTGGGGGAGCGCTCGCGCGGGCTGGTGGGACGTGCGGAGCTCGCGCGGATGCGGCGCTCTGCGTACCTCATCAACACGTCACGCGCGGCCATCGTGGATCAGGCGGCGCTGGTGGAAGCGTTGCAGCAGGGTGTCATCGCGGGCGCGGCGGTGGATGTCTTTGAAACGGAGCCGGTGCCCGCGGACGACGTGCTGCGGAGACTGCCGAACCTGCTGGCCACGCCGCACCTGGGCTATGTGTCCCAGGGGAACTACGCGACGTACTTCCGTGAGGCCGTGGAGGACATCCGCGCGTTCCTGGATGGTGCGCCCATCCGCAAGCTGGGGTGAGGCTCAGGGGAAATTCTCTGGCCTGCTGGTGAAGAGCGCGTGGAAGAGCGTCGTCTTCGGGGGGGACTTCCAGCCCACGAAGACAGGAGCTGGATGGTTGGCGATGTCAGGGGGCAGCCGGCTCAGTCCCATCGTGGACTCCATGAGTCTCGCCATCGTGACCGCGGGCTCTACCGCGGGAGGCTCCAGATCAAGCTGCCGCAAGACCTGGCGCTCGCCAAATTCAATCAGGGCCCGGTACACGGTGTAGACCGGCGCGATGATGCTGGCGCAGCCGACATAGACCCAGTGCGAACCGGGCTGCTCACGACCACGCCTTGGGTAGATGACGCACCAAAAGCATGCGTTCGAAATCGCGGTGATGTTGCCGACGCCCTTCTCTGGGAACGCCTTTCTGAGTTGTTCGATCAGGACGTCCCAAGGGCCCGGTTCTGCCAACTTCGTCTGCCAGAGCGCATGGAGCAGATGTGCTTCGGGGCTGGGTTCCTGATTGGGATCTTCCTGCGAGGGCCAGTAGGTCCGCGCGATCTCCAACAGCTCCTCAGTGGATGGAACCATGGGCTACATGCCTCCGCGAGTGGCCGGCCTTGTAGGTGTCACCATCACGGGCTTGATGCCCTTGGTGCAGACCTTCGTGACTTGCGCACCCACGATGGCTGCGCTGAGGGTCAGGTCATAGAAGGTCTTGAACTCTTCGCAGGCCATCCCGATGGGTGTGGCGGGCGTTGCCGTGGACAGGGTTGTCTTCGCGGCTTGATTGGCACAGCTCGCGGAAAGGCTCTGTGCCTGTTCGGTGGAGATGAACCCCATCGCTCTGGTGGCGATGGGCATCTCCACGCCGAACCTGCAATAGACCAGCTCTCCCGTATCGCGGGCGATGCCGACATGGAGGCACGCTGCACGCCAACCGCCCGCGTTCTTACCGTTCCACTTCACCACGTCATGAAAGACGAAGTGACGGGGGCGCAGGGCGCCCTCCACGTACGTCGCGGAACCGCCTGTCGTGCAGGCGGATGACAACGCGACGATGCACAGCGTGCCCGCAGCCTTCCAGACGCCGGATGCACCCATGGCCCACCTCCAGGGGTGACACACTCACGGCGCTCAGCCTACGCCTACTGCTGGCCGACCTCCCCGCGCAGCTGGGCGATGGCAGGAGCCAGCTGCGGCGGCTGCATGTTCTTGGGCACTTCCACCGTGAAGCGTTCGAAATGCTCCAGCGCCCCAGCCTTGTCGCCCCGGCGCAGCGACAGGCTGCCCAGGAAGATGAGCGCCTCCTGCGCGTCCGGCCACGTGTCCACCAGCTCCGTCAGCTCGGCTTCCGCGCCCTGCAGGTCACCCTGCGACGCCGCGCGCAGCACGCCCCGGTGCACCCGCAGCTCCACGTTGAACGGATCCACCGCCAGGCCCTTCAGCGTCACCTTCAGCGCTTCGTCGAACTGCTGCTGACGGATGAGCTCGTGGCTCAGCATCGACGCGGCCTCCACGTCGCCCGGGTTCGACGCCAGCCGCTGACGCGCCTGCTCCAGCTCGTCGTTCACCTCGGGCATCTGCTGCATCTGCTGCTGGGCCATGCCCGGCGGCGTCGCGCCCGTGCCCATCTGGCCTTCCTCGCGCGGCTTCTGCTCGGACACGAGCAGGTAGCCCAGGCCTCCGAAGAAGACCACCACTCCCGCACCCCACATCGCGCCCACCATCTGCGGGTTGCGCGCCGCCCAGCCCGTGGGTGCCGGCACGTTACGCGCGGGCGCCTTCACCCCCGCCGCCTGCCGCTTCTGGTGCTCGTCCTTCGCGCGCAGCGCCGCGGCCGCTTCCTTCTCCAGCCGCGCCTTCTCCGCCGTGTAGTGCTCCGCGGTGAAGTGGTGCTTCTCCGCCTCCAGCGTGCGCAGCTGCTCGATGAGCGACTGCGCCCGCTGCGCCAGGTCGTCCGCCGTGCCGTCCGCCTTCGCAGCGGTGTCCTGCGGCAGCGCGCTCCCCGTCTTCATCTTCATGTAGAGGAGCCACGCGGCCGCCAGCACGAAGGCGACCGAGAGGACGATGATTCCGGGCAACCAGTTGGTGGGCTCGGGCTGCATGGCTTAGCGCTCCAGCTCCCGGCGCACGGCCTGGAGGTAGGGGTCCGCTTCGTCCGTGGACGGCGCGGGGGTGGAAGGGGAGGGGACCGGCGCGGCTTCCGCGGGCGCGGCGCCCTCGGGCAATGGTTGACGCTGCTTCAGGATGACGAAGAGGCCGCCCAGCACCAGCGCCACGGGCCCCAGCCACACGAACCAGTTGAAGCCCTCCGCGCGCGGCTCCAGCAACACCCACTCGCCGTAGCGCGCCACGAAGTAGTCGACGATTTCGGTGTCCGTCTTTCCGTCGGAGACCAGCTCGCGCACCTTGTCCAGCTGCGCGCGCGCCATGGACGACGGGCTGTCCGCCACCGACAGGCCCTGGCACACCGCGCAGCGCAGCTTCTTCGCCAGCTGCTGCACCCGCGCCTCCTGGGCCGGCGCGAGCGGTTCACTCGCGGCCTGCTGCGGCGCGAACTGCCCCGTGGCAAGGCTCAGGGCGAGGGTCAACGAGACGAGGACGGCATTCATCGGGGGCTCCAGCGGGGGCCGTCCCTAACTACCGCCCCCTGACGGGTATTGCACACGGAATCCTGGGCCGCACGCCCGCCGCCCGGGCAGCCCTTCCGACTGAAAGCCGGCAGCCTAGCCCCGGTAGCCCGAGTCGGGCTCGGTCTCCAGGTCCTGGTCCGGGTCGTACGGGTCGTCCTCCGGCGGCAGGAACTCGGCCGGCTCGTCGCGGCCCAGCGCCTGGCGCACGGCATGAAAGCCCACCGCCCCCAGGCCCAGGAGGAACGCGATGGGGCCCACCGCGAGCTTCACCCCCGCGAGCGCCCAGAGCAGGCTCACGCTCACCGCGCCCACCGGCGCCCACTTGAGGAAGGCCGGGCGCTCCACGTCCGGCCGGAGCGCCGCGAGCACCAGCACCGACAGCAACACCAGCAGCGGCAGCTCCGACACCGGCAGGTCCCAGCCCGAGCGCGACGCGATGCCGCCTCCCGCGCTGTAGAGCGAGTCGTCCGAGGGCCGCGTCGTGGGAATCACGCGCAGCTCGGGCGGCACGCCGCGCACGCTGCCCGGCACCGGCGCGTTGTCCGGCAGGGGCGAGCCGTCCGCCATCACCTTGCCCCACGGCAGGAAGAGCGCCACCACGCACACCGCCACGCCCGCCAGCGCCAGCACCCGGGGGAAGCCCAGCAGCGAGCGCAGGTCGAAGTCGCGCGCCACGCCGTCCGGCTCCGCGATGACCAGCTTGTACTGCTCCACGGCGATGAGCGCCGTCCCCGCCGCCCAGATGGGGAAGAGCAGGTTGAACCCGGACAAGAGCCGCACCGACAGCGCCACCAGCAGCAGCGTGAACGCGGCGGGGATCTCCGGCCGCATCAACACCAGCGGCACGGAGTCCACCCAGCCGGGCGCGTTGCCGTCGCGGCGCAGCTCCCGCGCGACGAGCGACACGCTGCCCACCAGCGTCAGCAAGGTCCCCAGCACGCCCACGCTGGGGAAGAACGGCAGGATGGACAGCACCAGCGAGAACGCCACCAGCCCCACGCCCAGCACGCTCTGCGAGTGGCCGGGCACGTCCTTCAGCCAGCGGGGGCCCGTGTACGGATCCTCGTCTTCGTAGGCCTCGTCCTGCGCAGGCCGCGCCTTGGAGCCGCGCGGGGGCGGAGCGCCGCTGCTCTGTCGCCGGGCTTCCTCCTCCTCGTCCAGGATCTCCGCCGCATAGGCCGGCTCGGTCATGGGACGGCTGGGGCGGTTGCTCCTGGCGCTGCTGGCTCGGGGCGGGGGCGCGGGACGCGCGGGCATCTTCGCGCCGCAGTTCTCGCAGTACATCAGGCGGACGTCCGCCGCGCTTTCACCGCACTCGGGGCACTGCATGGGGAGCCCACCTCGCTGGAGCAGGGGCCGGGGGCAGCCCTCGCGAACAACGCCGACAGCAGGGACTTACTACGGATTCCAGGGCTCCCGCGAGGCGGCCCCGGGACTCCCTCTGGAGCTCCCGGGCGCCTGCCTTCCAAGCGGGCTCAAGTTGACTCAGTTTTGACGCGCGGCTTCCGCCGTCGGATGGGCTGCCGGCTGGGTCAGCTCCTGCACCCGGGTGGCCAGCGTCTTCGGGTCGATGGGGCCCACGTGCTTGCCGCGGATGATGCCCTGCGCGTCGATGAAGTACGTCTCCGGCACGCCCGCGACGCCGTAGTCCACCGCCATGCGCGAGCGCTCGTCCATCAGCTGCGGGAAGCTCGCGCCCATGCGGCGCAGGAAGTCGCGCGCGTTGGGCTCCGTGTCCTCGAAGACGACGCCCATGAACACGGCCTGGGAACCCATCTCGCGCGCGCCCCACTCGAGCACCGGGTGCTCGTACTTGCAGGGCCCGCACCACGAAGCCCAGAAGTTGATGACCACCGGGCGGCCCTTCAAGTCCGCCAGCTTCACGGGGTCGCCGCCGTCCAGCGGCTTGAGCGTGAAGTCCGGCGCGGCCGTGCCCTTCAGCATGAAGGGCACCTCGTGCGGGTTGCGCCCGAAGCCCTGGAAGAGGACGAAGAGCAGCGCCGCCCCCACGGCGGCGAACAGCAGGGGAAGCCGCCAGCGCTTCATGCCGCACCCCGCTCGGCGTCCGTGCCCGGCAGGGGAGGCGCCGCGCCCACCGGCGCCGCGTCCGCGCGCAGCACCGCAGCCCGGCGCGCGGGCCAGACGGCGATGAGCGTGCCCAGCATCAGGAGCGGCAGGCTGTACCAGATCCATCCCACCAGCGGGAACACCCAGACGTTGAAGCTCGCCGTGCCCGTCGTCTCGCTGAAGGCCATCAGCGAGATGTACAGGTCCTCCTTCGGCGACTCACGCACCGCGGGCGTGCCCACGGGGTCCGTGCTCCGCTCGTAGTAGTTCATGCGCGGGCGCATCTCCCTCACGTCGCCGTTGGGCGCCGTCACCTCCACGCGCGCGGCGACGTAGGTGCGGTGCGGCTCCTCGCCGCTGGACAGGCCCAGGTACTTCAGCTGGTAGCCGTCCAGCATCATGGTGCCGTCCTTCTTCAGCGTGCCGGACGTGTGCTTCACGTACGCGCTGGAGGCCGCCACGGCGACGATGATGATCACGATGCCCAGGTGCACCACGTAGCCGCCGAAGCGCCGGCGCGCCTTGCTCGTCGCGGTGGTCAGCGCCGTGACGAAGCCCTCCTTGCGCTCGGTCATGCGCACGCGCACCGGCACCACCAGCTCGCGCAGGGTGATGAGGGTGACGAAGCCCGCCAGGCCGAACGTGAGCAGTGGGTACACGCCGCGAAGCCCCGCCGCGTAGCAGGCGAGGGTGATGGCCACGCCCACCGCCGCGGGGATGAGGAACTGCCGGCGCAGCGTGGCCTTGTCCGGCGTGCCCCACGGCAGCACCGGGCCCACGCCCATGAGGAAGAGCACCGCGATGCCGCCCGGCACCGCCATCTTGTTGAAGTACGGCTCGCCCACGCTCACGCGGATGCCGCGCACGGCCTCCGACACCAGCGGGTAGAGCGTGCCCAGGAGCACCGTGAAGGTGATGGCCACGAACACCAGGTTGTTCACCAGGATGCTCGCCTCGCGGGACATCAGCGACGACAGCCGGCCCTCCGGCGCCAGCAGGTGGCCGCGCGTGGCCAGGAGGCCAATGCACACCACCAGCAGGACGGCGATGAAGACGAGGAACGTGGGCCCGATGTCCGACTGGGTGAACGAGTGCACCGAGTTGAAGATGCCGGAGCGGGTCATGAACGTGCCCAGGATGGTGAGCACGAACGACGCCAGCGCGAGGCTCAGCGTCCACAGCTTCAGCATCCGCTTGCGCTCCTGCACCATGGTGGAGTGCATGAACGCCGTCGCGGTCAGCCACGGCAGGAACGACGCGTTCTCCACCGGGTCCCACGCCCAGTAGCCGCCCCAGCCCAGCACGGCGTACGCCCACCACGAGCCCAGCACGATGCCCAGCGTGAGGAACATCCACGCGATGAGCGTCCAGCGCCGCAGGGGCGCCATCCACGCTTCGCCAATCTCCCCGCGCAGCAGGCCCGCGATGGCGACGCCGAACGGCACCGTCATGCCCACGTAGCCCGCGTAGAGCATGGGTGGGTGGATGACCATCAGGAAGTGGTTCTGCAAAAGCGGGTTGGGGCCCGGACCGTCCGCCGGCACCGGCGACACGGCGCCCCAGGGGTTGGCGGGGCCCGCGATGAGGAAGGCGAAGAAGACGCCCACGGCCAGCATGGTGCCCAGCGCCAGCTGCATGTAGCGCGCGTGCTCCTTGCGGTGCACCCAGGCGAACGCCGCCAGGTACACGCCCATGATGAGGCCCCAGAAGAGGATGGAGCCTTCCAGCGCGCTCCACAACGACACGATGGTGTAGAGCAGCGGCGTCGCGCGGCTGCCCACCTGGGCCACGTACTTCACGCTGAAGTCGTGGTTGATGAGCGCTTCCACCATCACCAGGTTGCTGCCGATCATGCACGCGGCGAAGCCCCACACGGCGCGCAGCACCCAGGGGTAGCTGGCGTCGTTGCGGCGCATGCCGCCCACCAGCCCCAGGATGGCGCCGAAGGCGGCGAAGGCCAGGCCCGCGAGGACCAGCCCATAGCCCAGCATTCCGTTCACGGCGCCCCCGGCGGCGTCACGGTCGCCGTGGTGGCGCCTTCAGCCAGCGTGTCCTGCCACTTGCGCGGCTCCTCGCCTTCCTTGGGCGCGCGGTACTCGTTGGAGTGGTTCACCATCAGCCGGTTCGACGTGAAGACGCCGGACTTGTCGTAGGTGCCCTCCACCACGACGCCGATCTTCTCGCGGAACATCTGCGGGGGCGTCTCCAGCGAGCGCACGTGCACGCTCTTGGCGTCCGCCTCCGGGCCGTCCGCCACGCGGAAGTCCAGCGTGGTGTGGGACTCGTTCCACTGGATGCTGCCCGGCTGCACCACGCCGCCCAGGCGGATGGTGGCCGTGTAGGCCTTGTCGCCGTTGGAGATCAGCTCCGACGGGCTCCAGTAATAGACGAGGTTGTCCCCGATGTTGCCGAAGGCGATGAAGCCAAGGCCGGCGCCGGCGAAGAGCAAGGCTCCCAGCGCGATGAGACGGTTGCGGTTGACGGGCGTCATGGGCTCACTCCTTCGAATCGGAAGCGGCGCGGGGACGGCGCGCCCAGAGGGACACCGAGTAGAGCACGAAGGCGGCCACGGTGATGCCGTAGCAGGCCCACACATAGCCCCAGCCACCCTGGAGGCGGCCACTGCCCACCTGGGCCAGGAGCATCAGCGACGTCAGCGAGGTCATGTTCAGGCCACCTTCGAGGAATGGGACGCGCGCAGCGCGGGGTCATCCGTGGGCAGCGCCTCCGGCAGCGCCACCTCCGCCTTCCGCTCCGCGAGCGCGGTGCGGTAGCGGTGCACCATGAAGACGATGAGCAGCGCCAGCATGCCGAACGCCGCCACGCGCAGGGGCAGCACCATCTGCGGGTCCACCGTCTTGGGGCTGGACTGCACCTGGTGGAGGCTGCGCCACCAGCGCACGGAGAACCACACGATGGGCAGGTTGATGGCCCCGATGATGGCCACCACCGCGCTCCACACCGCGCGCTTCTCCGGGTCTTCGACGAAGCGACGCAGCACCAGGTAGCCCGTGTAGGAGACCAGCAGGATGGCCTCCGACGTCAGGCGCGGGTCCCAGGACCAGTACACGCCCCAGGTGGGGCGGCCCCAGATGGCGCCGGTGATCATGCCCAGCGTGCCGAAGAGCAGGCCGACCTCCGCGGAGGCCTCCGCCATCGCGTCCGTCTTCCACGACTGACGCATGAGGTACGTCACCGCGGCCACGAAGTTGATGAACATGGCCAGCATGGCCATCCACTGGAGCGGCACGTGGACGTACATGATGCGCTGCACCTCGCCCATCTCACGGTCCGGCGGTGCCCACGCGAGGCCCAGCCACCAGCCCGCGCCCAGCAGCGCCAGCGTCACCGCCGGCAGGCCAAACTTGACGAACTTGTTCATCCTTCAGTCCTCGATGACCCGGGGAAAAAGCAAGAAGCCCACGCCCCAGTAAATCAGATTGAACCCCAGCAGCAGCCCCTGCCATGAGCCCAGCTGCTGCATCGGGTCACCCTGGAGTACGAGCGTGGTCCCCTTGGCAGCGGACAGGAGGGCCGGGATGACGAGCGGGAACAATAGCAGAGGCAGAAGCACATCCCGGGCCCGGGCATTGCTGGAGATGGCCGCGTACACGGTCCCCGGGGCGCTGAGCGCCAGGCTGCCCAGGACCAGGATGCCCGCCAGGTCACCGACCCCGGTGACGATGCGCACCCCATAAAGGGCCACCATCACCGGCACAAGCACGACCGCCAGCGCCAGCAGCAGCAGGGCGTTGCCCAGCGCCTTGGACAGGAAGATGGCGCGCGCGTCCGCCGGGGCCAGCCGCACGCCGTCCAGGCAGGCGTTCTCCGTCTCCACGCGGAAGGACTCGCCCAGGGACAGCACGCTGGCGAAGAGGATGGCCAGCCACAGGTAGCCGCCCGCGTTGCGCTCCAAGAGCTTCGTGTCCGGGCCCAGCGCGAAGGAGAAGAGCAGCAGCGTGGCCATGGCGAAGAACACCAGCGCGTTGAGCCGCGCGCGGGTGCGCCATTCGATGAGCAGGTCCTTGCGCAAGAGGACGAGCGTCGTCGTCAGCAGACCCGGGCGGCGCTTCGCGTTCGGGGCGCTCATGCCACCACCGCCCGGCCGTCCTGCAGGTGCAGCCGTTCCTCGCACAGGCTCAGACCCTGTTCGATGAGGTGCGTGGCCAGCACCACCGTGGTTCCGCCCGCCTTCAATTCCGCGATGACGCCCTCCATGTCCTGGATGCCCGCCGGGTCCAGCTCACCGAAGGGCTCGTCCAGGAGCGCCAGGGCAGGGGCCTTCATCAACAGCCGCGCGATGGCCAGGCGCTTGCGCATGCCCGCGCTGAAGCCTCGCACCGGGCTGTCCGTGCGGCGGGTGAGGCCCACCCGGTTGAGCAGCGCGTCCGCGACGTCCTGCGGCGCGTCCACGCCCAACAGGCGCCCCAGCACCATCAGGTTCTGCTGCGCGGTGAGGTCCTCATAGAGGAAGCTGGCGTGGGACAGGAGCGCCACGTCGCGGCGCACCGCCTCACGGTCCTTCACGGCGTCGCGGCCCAGCACCTCCACGCGGCCCGCGGTGGGACCGAGCGCGGTGGCGACGAGGCGCAGGAGCGTCGTCTTCCCGGAGCCATTGTGACCGGTGAGCAGCAGCGAACGGCCCGCGGGCAGCGCGTAGGTGAGCCGCGCCAGCGCCCACCGGCGTCCATAGCGCTTGCTCACGTCATGGAGGGCGAGCGCGGGCGCTGATCCAGAGGGGAGAGGGGGCATCGGCGGGCCGTTTCGTAGCCTTAAACCCCGTTGTTCACCAGTGAAACCCCTGGGGTCGCCCGCCGGAGGACAAGAAGTTTTTACGCCTGCTTCTTCCGCTGCTTTCGCCGGGGGACTGAAAGGTTTTCGCCACGGGTGGGCGCGCGACTGCCCTGGTACACCCAGGTACGACCTCCGAAGGGGGGTTCCTGCCCTCCAGGGCACGGGGTTTCCCGGGGTTACGGGTGATTTCCACCACCTACCTGCCCTGGCATCCAGCATGCACACAGGCGGCGCGGGGCCCGGTCCATTGGGGGGAGCGGGCAGACGGCGAAAGCCGCGAGGGAGGCGTGATGGCAGGCAGGGTGTTGCGGCGGGCGGCGAAGGCGGCGGCGGCGGGATTCCTCCACTACAGCGGGGCGCGCAAGGCGATGGCGGCGTACCGCCGTTCGCAGTCGGGGGGCCGGCGCATCCTCATCGTGAGCTACCACTGCGTGGTGAGCGACTTCACCGGGGAGCTTCAGCGCTCCATCCCGGGGCTGCTCATCTCCCAGGAGACGTTCCGCCGTCACCTGGAGCAGGCGCACGCCGCGGGCTTCGAGCTGGCGAGCATTGGCGACGCGGTGGACGTGATGGCGGGCCGCCGCACCGCGAAGAAGGACCTGTTCGTGGTGACGTTCGATGACGGCTACCGCGACGTGTACCGGTACGCGTACCCGGTGCTGAAGCAGATGGGCGTGCCGGCCATCACCTACCTGCCCACGGCGTTCATCAACACGGACAAGCGCTTCAACCACGACCGGCTGTTCCACCTGCTGCGCCGCGTGCAGGAGCGCCGCTTCCGTCCGGACTACGACACCATGCCCAGCCCGTCGGTGGAGCTGCTGGGGCCCATCCTCACCGGGCAGAAGACGACGTCCGCGGCGCTGGACGACTTCATTGGCGAGCACCCGACGCGCGTGCTCACGGGCATCATCGATTCGCTGGAGCAGCAGCTGGGCGGCGGCGCGGACCTGGTGCCGGAGCAGGGCGACGTCATGAACTGGGACGAGGTGCGCCAGATGGCGCGCGACGGCTTCGAGTTCGGCGCGCACACGCTGGGCCACACCGTGCTGACGCTGGAGCCCACGGCGGTGGTGGAGAAGGAGATCGTTGAATCCAAGGAGACCATCGAGCGCGAGGTCGGCGTCCAGGTGAAGGACTTCGCGTACTGCAACGGCTGGTACTCGGATGAGATGATCCGCGTGCTCAAGCAGAACGGCTTCCGCTCCGGCGTCACCACGGAGGACCTGCCCAACCGCGTGGGCGGCGACCCGTTCGCCCTCAAGCGCAAGGTGATGTGGGAGAACTTCAGCCTGGGGATGATGGGGGACTACTCGTCGTCACTCACGGTGTGCCAGTTCGATGACTGCTTCGGCGTGCTGGGCATGAGCCACCCGGTGCTGGGCCACCGTCCGCACGTCCTCGCTCCGGCCGTCAGCGGCACCACCAACGTGCTGGTCCAGGAAGCGGTCGCCGCGGAGGCCGCGCTCGCCCGGGCGACGCCGGTGGAAGTCGTGGACGCGACAGCTCCGGTGCTCGTGACGGAGCCGCGGGTTGCGGCCGCGGTGACGGGTGCGCAGGTCGTGGTGGCGCCGAACGTGGCCCTTGCCCCGGAGGCGGCGAAGCCGGAGGAGCTCCAGTGAGTGCGTCACCCAAGCCGGCCCAGTCCCCGTCGTTCCTGGGGCGGGCCGGCCCGTTGGTGTTGGCCCGGTTGTTCACCGCCGGGCTGACGCTGTCCATTCCGCTCGTGCTCGCCCGGGTGCTTCACCTGGACGAGTACGGCACCTACTACCAGCTGTTCCTCATCGCCACGACGCTGTCGTACGTGCTGCCGTTCGGCGTGGCGCAGAGCCTCTACTACTTCCTGCCCCGCGCGGAGGCGAAGCGGCCGTACCTGGGCCACGCGCTGCTCTTCGTGACGGGCGCGGGCGTGGTGGCGGCGGGGCTGGTGTGGTTCTTCCTGGGCCACGTGGCGGCCTACTTCAACAACCCGGCGCTGATGGAGCACCGCGCGGCGCTGGCGCTCTACACGGCGTTCTTCCTGGGCAGCTACCCGCTGGAGATTTCGCTCACCAGCCAGGGGAAGACGAAGGCGTCCGCGGTGGTGTACCTGGCGTCGGACGCGGTGCGCTCCGGCGTGATGGTGTTGCCGCCGCTGTTGGGCTTCTCCCTGCACGGGATGATGATCGCCGTGGCCTGCTTCGCGGGCCTGCGCTACGCGGCCACGTGGGTGGTGTCCCTGCGCGGATCCACCGGGCCGCTGGTGGACTGGAAGCTGTTCAAGGAGCAGCTGGTGTACGCGGCGCCGTTTGGTGCCGCGATGTTCCTGGCCATCCCCCAGCAGAACGCGCACATGTACGCGGTGGCGGGCGTGGTGGCCCCGGCGGTGTACGCGCTCTACCGGGTGGGCTGCTTCCAGCTGCCGGTGGTGGACCTGCTCTACACGCCCACCAGCGAGGTGCTGATGGTGCGCCTGGGCGAATTGGAGCGCGAGGGCCGGCTGGAGGAGGGCGTGGAGGCCTTCCGGGAAGCGGCCGGCAAGCTGGCGTACGTGTTCCTGCCGTTCGCGGCGTTCCTCTTCGCGGCGGCGCCGGAGTTCGTGGGGGCCATGTTCGGCCAGAAGTTCCTGCCCGCGGTCCCCATCTTCCGGGTGAGCGTGCTGGGCGTGGTGCTGTCCATCCTGCCCATGGACGGGACGCTGCGGGCCCGGGGACAGACGCGGGCCATCTTCGCGTCGTACCTGGTGAAGGCGGTCGTGACGGTGCCGCTCTTGTGGTTCGGCGTGAAGTACTTCGGGATGATGGGCGGCATCGCGTCCTGGGCGCTGGCGGAGATGGTGGGCAAGGGCATGCTGCTGATCCGCGTGCCCAGCGCGCTGTCCACGCCCGAGCGGAAGTTGGGGCTCAAGGACGTCATCCCGTGGCGGGAGCTGGCGCAGGCGTCGCTGGCGGCGTTCGCGGCGGGGGGGGGCATCTTCCTCTTGCGCTCCGGCGTGCATGACACGTGGGTGAACCTGCCGGCGGGTTTCCTGTGGCGGGTGCTGCCCCTGGCGGTGGCGGGGCTGCTCTTCGTGGTGGGGTACGTGGTGGGTCTGTATGCGCAAGGCGTTCGCCCGTGGAGCGCATTGCAGTCCCTCCGTCCCCGCCGGGCGGCCTGATTCACCGTCGGGTATTGCACGCGTGGGGGGCACTTCCCTCCCCACGCGTGGGTACCTACCTTCCAGGCGTCACGGATTTTGGGCGAGGGCGAGGAGAGGCGTGATGGGATTCGACGCGATGACGTTGTACCGGATGGCGCATGGGCTGAAGAAGCGCGGGGTGCCGTTGCTTCCCGCCGTCCTTCGCAAGGCCATCTACTACCTGCACAGCTCCTACATCCCTGAAGACGCGGAGCTCGGCGAGGGGACGCAGTTGGGCTACGGCGGCATTGGCGTGGTCATCCACAAGGCGGCGAAGGTGGGCCGTCACGTCCTCATCTCGCAGCAGGTGACGATTGGCGGACGCTCCGGGTTGGAGGGCGCGCCGGTGATTGGCGACTACGTGCGCATCGGCGCGGGCGCCAAGGTGCTGGGCAACATCCACGTGGGCGACTTCGCGGTGATTGGCGCCAACGCGGTGGTGGTGAAGGACGTGCCGTCGGGCGCGGTGGTCGCGGGCGTGCCCGCGAAGGTCATCCGCCAGGACGCGGATCCGCTCACCACGTACCAGCGTGAGATGGGCCTGCTGCCCCAGCGGACGCCGCCGAAGCTCACCCAGGTCCCACGCCCCTCCGCGCAGGCTTCGGCGCGCTAGGCACTTCGCTTCGTTGGAGAAGGGGGCTTCCTTCATGCGCGTGCTGCTCGTCGGGGACTACCCGCCGCCGTACGGGGGCGTGGCCATCCACGTCCGTCAACTCCATCAATTTCTGCGCGACCGCGGGGTCGAAGCGAAGGTGCTCGATATCGGGAAGGGTGGCCGGCCGGCTCCGGACGTCCTCCCCGTGCACGGCGCCGCCGCCTTCGGCCTGCGGCTCGCGGGATTCACCTCCGCGGGCTGGACGGTCCACCTGCACACCAGCGGCAACAACCCGAAGGCGTGGGTGCTGGCGGCGCTGGTGGGCACCATGCCCGGGCCGCGCTCGCCGCGCGTCATCACCCTGCACTCGGGGTTGATCCCGGACTACCTGGCGGAGTCGCAGGCCCGGCGCGTGTTCGCGCGCACGGCGCTGGCGGGCTACGCACGGGTGGTGGCGGTGTCCCCGGCGGTGCGCGACGCGGTGGTCGCGTGCGGTGTGCCGGAGGAGAAGGTCGTGGTGCATCCGGCCTTCTGCGGTTCGCAGGTGCGGCCCGGTCCGGTGACGCCGGAGGTGGAGGCCGCGCGGGCCCGGCGCGGTCCGCTGCTCTCGATGGCGCACCACCCTTCGCCCGTGTACGGGCGCAAGCAGATGCTCCGCGCGCTGAAGCTCATGGCGGAAGAGCACCCGGGCGTGGGCCTGGCGCTGTTCGGCCCGGGCACGCGCTCCGAGGAGTTCATCCGCGACGCGCGCGAGCTGGGCGTGGCGGGGCTCCTGGAGGACCTGGGCGAGCTGGAGCACGCGAAGGCGCTGGGGCTCATTTCCCAGAGCGACGTCTTCATCCGGCCCACGACGCACGACGGGGACTCCATCTCCGTGCGCGAGGCGCTGGCGCTGGGCGTGCCGTGCGTGGCCAGCGACGTGTGCGCGCGGCCGGAAGGCACGCGCTTGTTCAAGGCCGGGGACGAGCGGGCGCTGGCGCAGGCGGTGCGCGACGCGCTGGCGGCGGGCCCGGCGAAGGTGACGGCTCCGGATGCGGGGCCGGTGATGCTGGACCTGTACGCGGAGTTGCTGCCGTCCGGCATGTCAGGTGCAGGAACCGTGAACGCGGCGTGACGGAGTGGGGACGGGTTGGGGCGCCTTCGAGGGAGAGGGCGCGCTTCAGGGCTTTCAGCACGGAACTTTTGACTTCAGGAGAAGACGATGCGGCGCAGTGAAGAGATGGACCTGTCGAAGCGGGCCCTTCGTGGGCGGGACCTGGTGGTGTTCTCCAACGACTGGGACGGGGATCCGCTGTCGAAGGTCCACATCATGCGGATCCTCTCGCGGGACAACCGCGTGCTGTGGGTGAACAGCATTGGCAACCGCGCGCCCAAGGCGAACGCGCACGACGCGCAGCGGATCATCAAGAAGCTGAAGACGTTCACCCAGGGCATCAAGGAGGTGGAGCCCAACCTCCACGTGCTCGCGCCGCTGGCGATTCCGTTCTACGGCTCGGAGACGGTGCGCCAGGCGAACCGCCACCTGCTGCGGCTCCAGGTGCTTCGCGCGATGAAGCAGCTGAAGTTCGAGCGCCCCATCTCCTGGAGCTTCCTGCCCGCGTCCGCCCCGGTGTCCGGCACGCTGGGCGAGGACTTCGTCGTGTACCACTGCGTGGACGAGTTCTCCGCGTTCAGCGACACGAACGGCAAGCACATCGCGGAGCTGGAGGAGCGCCTCTTGCGCCGCGCGGACATGTGCATCACGTCCGCGGAGCGCCTGTATGAGAACAAGAAGCGCGTGAACCCTCGCACGGTGCTGGTGCGCCACGGCACGGACCACGCGCACTTCGTGAAGGCGTGCGACCCGGCCACGAAGATTCCGGAGGACATCGCGAAGCTGCCCAAGCCCATCATCGGCTTCTTCGGGCTGGTGGCGGACTGGATTGATCAGGACGCCATCATCGCGTGCGCGAAGGCGCACCCGGAGGGCTCGGTGGTCATCGTGGGCAAGACGACGCCGGACTGCGACGACAGCCGCCTGCGCGCGGTGCCCAACATCCACATGCTGGGGCGCAAGCCGTACGCGGATCTGCCGGGCTACAACAAGGCGTTCGACGTGGCGCTCAACCCGTTCGTCATCAACGAGCTGACGCTCAACTCCAACCCGCTGAAGGTGCGCGAGTACCTGGCGTCCGGCCTTCCGGTGGTGTCGTCGGATCTGCCGGAGGTCCGCAAGGTGGGCCTGTGCCGCATCGCCACCACGCCCGAGGACTACGTGAAGCAGGTCAACGCGGCGCTGGCGGACAACCCGGGCCCGAACCGGGAGCGCGCGGAGAAGATCTTCCACGAGAGCTGGGAGGCCCGCGTCGCGGAGATCCGCCAGCACGTGGGTGAGGCGATGCTCGCGGCGGGCAAGAAGCTGTAGGTCCGTTCGGGCGGCAGGGGGGCGCGGGTCCGGAGCGTGTGAGCGCGCCGGACACCGCGCCTTCGTCATTCGCGCGGGTCGTCCCCGCGGCCCGTCACGCGGCGCTCCAGCAGGGCGTAGCGGCGGGCGAGGCGGGTGTAGTCGGCGGGGCGGATGGGGGTGCGCTCCTTCGTGCGCAGCAGGTCTTCCTTCGCGTCCAGGTAGTCGCGCGCGGGCACGCCGCAGGTCTCTTCCAGGAGGCGCGCGGCCTCCGCGTCCGGCAGTGAGGGGGCGATGCCCAGGCGCTCGTGCATCAGGCGTCGCAGGCCGGTGTCGAGCTCCGGCAGCAGCTCCGCCTCCACCTTCGCGCGGCGCATGAGCCAGCCCAGGGAGCGCACGTACTCGCGCGACGAGCGGTGCCGCTCCATGCGCACGGGCCGGGGGGCGCCGAAGCGCGTGCCTCGGGCGACGACGTAGACGAGCCCCACGGCGAGGCTCTGCGCGATGAAGACCCACAGGCCCTGGGCCAGGGGAGGGCGGGTGATGACGGCGTGGTGGAACTCGTCGAAGCGCAGGGGGCCGCGCGCGGCGAGCGCATCCCAGAAGCGCAGGTTGTCGAGCAGCTCCAGGCGCCGGTTCTCCGCGAGGTCCGGGCCCGCGGCGACGTAGACCTCGCCCTGGCCCAGGCCCCAGCGCCACAGCACGCCCGCGCCGCCCAGGCCCGCCAGCGGCACCGCGTCCTCGTGGTCCACGCGCAGGCTCCGGTCCCGGGCCACGCGCAGGAGCGACAGATCGCGCAGCGCGCCCGTGGGCAGCCACACGTCCACGGTGACGCCAGCGGGATCCACCCATTCGGAGGCCAGGCCCTGGTGGTTCGTTCCGGGCAGTGGGCCGGAGACGATGTGCAGCCAGTCCTCCATGCCCGGCTGGTGTTCGCCCAGCGCATGCGGAGACAGGTACACCAGTGTGCCGCCGCCCCGGACGAAGCGCTCGAGCGCGGCGACCTCTTCCTTCGTGATGGGCTGGGCCTGCGGCGCGGCGATGACCAGCGTGCGCGTGCCGGAGGGAATCGAGTCCAGGGATGACGTCTGCGCGCTGACGTCCCGTCCACGTTCCTCCAGGTAGACGAAGAGGGCCTTGAGCCCCAGCGGGCCCGGGTTCGTGATGGACGGCACGGGCGAGTCCGGCGGGGCCTCGTGCGAGGCCAGACCTACCGCCAGCGCCACGGCGATCATCAAGCCCAGGACGGCCGCGACGCGCGCGTTCCTCACGGCCGGACCTCCGCGAGCGAGCCGTGCAGCTGCTCCACGGACTCCACGAAGCGCGTCGCCTCTTCGCGTGACACCGGCTCCAGTGAATAGAAGGCCCGGTCGTACCAGCCGACCAGCCGTTCCACTTCACCCGTCACGCGCGCGGGGGCGCCTCGCGTGGGCAGCTCCGCGGCGAGCTCGCGGTTCGTCTTCACCCGGTCCGGCCGCGCCAGCTTGCGCTGCTCCAGCGTGGACAGCAGGCCCAGCAAGCCTTCACGGATGGCCTCGCGCGCGTCCTCCGTCTCCAGCGCGGTGCGCGCCCGGCCCAGGTGTTCTCCGGGCGTGTCCAGCTCCAGGGGAGCGGCTTCGCCCTCTACTCCCGGCGCGGTCACGGTCTTCCTGCTCCGGCGCCAGCGCACCCGCAGCACGCCGAACAGCACCACCGCCAGCGCCAGGCCCAGCATCACCGCGCGCGTGGCCACCGCGAAGCCCTGCGCGCCCCGGGATTCGAAGAGCCCCTCCAGCCAGTTCTGCAGCTCGCGCAAGAGGCGCGTCAGCAGGTCGCTGTTGCGCTGCCGGGCTCTCGCGAACTCCGGCCGGTCGAGGATGGCTCGCAGCCGCTCGGGTTCGCTCGTCACGCCGGGCGCCACGGCCGGCTCCGCGTCCAGGCGGCACACGGCCTCCAGGTACACGGTGAGCTGCCGGGCCCGCTCGGGCGCCGTCTGTCCGGAGGCTCCGGGCGGCAGGGGCACACCGTCCAGCGCCTCCACCAGCCGGTTCACCTCCGCGTTGAACGCATCCGGCCGTGCGCGCGCCGTGTCCTCGAGCCGGCGCGACACGGCCTCCCGGTCGGCGCACGGGGGCAGGGCGGTCAGCAGGAGGAGCAGGGGCAGGGCGGGCACGGGTTGTCAGGGGGACGGCGTCGCCGGCTCCGCGGTCGCGATCCGCCGCTCCAGGTCCAGGCCCTCGCGGCGCACGCGCATGTCCACGTAGAAGAACGCGGACACCACGAAGCTCAGCGGCGTGAAGAAGGACTGCCCCACCACCTGCAACAGCTCCGCGGGGACGAGCAGCGCCTGCGGGATGGCCGCCTGCGCCGCCGGATCCAACAGGTTGCCACCATAGGCCAGCCGGACGATCCACGCGGGCAGCCCCGACACCAGGCTCACCGCGATGAGGATGCCGCCCACCACCGTGGACAACACCATGGCCCGCACCGTGCCCCGGCCAAAGAAGCCCGGCTCGACGCGGCCCTTCAGCAGGGCACCGGATCGCTTGAACGCCGCCCACGCGCCCACGTCCTCCATCGCCAGCACGGGGGGCAGGAGCATGAAGCGCAGGAAGTACCAGAGCACCGCGGCCAACGCGCCCACGCCCAGCACGATGGCGCCGATGATGATCAACGCGATGCTCAGCACCGTTCCGCCGCCCGTGCCCCTGCCGGTGACGGCCGCGACCACGCCCAACCCCATGACGAGCGAGCCGGGCAGACACAGGAGGAGCGTCACCCCCGCGGCCCACGCGATGGACAGCAGATAGGTCGCGGTCAGGGTGCTCAGGCGCGACACGGCCCGTCGCAGACCTTCCGAGGGGCGCACCGGCTCACCCAGCCGCGCGGGAATCACGTACCGGGCCGCCGCCGTGGTGGCCACCCAGAAGTTCCACACGAGGAACACGTACAGCCCGACCATCAACCCCAGCACGAGGCCGGACTGGGCCAGTGCCTGCGTGGGGTCCGTGCCCGCGGGAGCCCCACCGAACCCGGGCAGCACGCCCACCGTGCGAGTCATCGCGACGGTGAACGCCTTGACCGCGATGTAGTTGAGCAGGTCGAACCCCAGGACCAGCACGAACAGGGGCTTCAGGTGCGCGCGCCAGAACGTCGCCGCACGGTCGATGATTTCTCCGATGGCGAGGGGGCGCAGCTCAACGGAGGTCGGGGAGGGCGTCACGGCCGCGCAGCATAGCGCCGCCTCAGTCGCGCGGGGGCCGGCATGCGTCCAGCAGCGCGCGGGCCGCGGCGAGCGGATCCCCGGCCTCCAGCACGGCGGAGATGACCGCGGCGCCCCAGGCCCCCGGCACCTCCCGGGCCCGCTCCGGCGTCATCCCCCCCAGCGCCAGGGCAGGGCAGGGCAGCCGCTTCGCGAGCCCGCTGAACCCGTGAGGCCCCAGCGTGTCGCGCGTATCCCCCGGCTTGGACCCCGGAGCGAACACGGGGCTCACCAGCGCCAGGTCCGCGCCCACCGCGCTTTCCGCCTCACGCGCGTCATGCACCGCCACGCTCACCCACCGGTCCGCGGGCAGGAACGGGCGCACGTCGCGGGGCGAAGGGCCGGAGGCGGGCAGATGCAGGTGCGCGCCCACGAGCAGCGCGACATCCAGCCGACCGTTCACGAACAGCGTCCGGCCCCGGCACACGTCCGCCAGGAGCCGCGCTTCCTCCAGAAACAGCCGTCCGGAGGCCTCCGGGTGACGGTGCTGCACGGCGACGTCCGGCCCCGCCTCCAGCGCCCGCTCCAGCGCGGTGAGCAACCGCGCCCGGGGCAGCCGCCAGTCCGTGATGACCACGAGGCGGGGCAGGGCGGGCACTGCTACTCCACGAGCCCTTCGATGGGGCTGGACGCGGAGCCGTACGCCTTGCGCGGGATGCGGCCCGCCAGGTACGCGTCGCGGCCGGCCTCCACCGCCTTCCTCATGGCCACGGCCATGCGCACGGGATCCTTCGCGCCCGCGATGGCGGTGTTCATGAGCAGCGCGTCCACGCCCAGCTCCATCGCGATGGCGGCGTCGGACGCCGTGCCCACGCCCGCGTCCACGATGACCGGCACCTTCACCACCTCACGGATGAGCCGCAGGTTGTGCGGGTTGCGGATGCCCAGCCCGCTGCCGATGGGCGCCGCCAGCGGCATCACCGCCGCGCAGCCCGCGTCCTCCAGCTTGCGCGCGGTGATGGGGTCGTCGCTGGTGTACGGCAGCACCGTGAAGCCTTCCTTCACCAGGATGCGAGCGGCCTTCACCGTCTCCTCGACGTCCGGGTAGAGCGTCTTCTCGTCGCCCAGCACTTCCAGCTTCACCCACTTGCTCATGCCCAGCTCTTCCGCCAGCCGGCACGTGCGCACCGCGTCCTCCGCCGTGTAGCAGAGCGCCGTGTTGGGCAAGAGGCGCATCTTGTTGCGGTCAATCCAGTTCATCAGCGACGCCTCGCCCGTCGCCTTCAGGTCCAACCGCCGCACCGCCACCGTGACGAGCTCCGCGCCCGACGCTTCGTGGCACTGCTTCATCACCTCGTGGCTGGGGTACTTCCCCGTCCCGACGATGAGCCGCGAGGTGAACGTCACCCCCGCCAGCGTGAAAGGCTTGTCCGCGATGCCGCTCATGACCGTCTCCTCTCCAGGGCCTGCGCTCACCCGCCACCCACGAAGGTGACGATCTCCACCCGGTCCCCGTCCTGGAGCCGGTGCTCGGGATGACGGGCGCGGCGCACCACCTCCGCGTTCACCTCCACCGCCACCCCCGGGCCACTGCCCAGCTCCAACAGCGCCAGCAGGGACGAAAGGGTGCTGCCCTCTGGCAGCGTCCGCGCTTCTCCGTTGACCCACACGTTCACGGCCTCACGGCTCCTTCCGGCCCCCCTTCGGACGGGGCCCGCCGCTGCCAGTACAAGGGCGGTTCTGCCCTGTCAACGCACAGCCTCCCCCACGCAACAGGCCTGCTTCAGCGCACGGGAACGGATTTTTCGCGCTCGTTTGCGTTTTGTTCCGCCTCCCCAGCAGGCAGGCGGCCTGGGCCTCCCTCGGGCGCGGGCCGCCCCTGCTCATGCCTCCCTGCGTTGCCAAGCGCTGTGCAGGTACGGGGGTAGCGACCAGTTTCTGCCCAACGCCGGGGAACAAATCACCGGCACTCAAGAACACACTCACAGGGGGCGGTCACACATGCGGAAGCTCATGATTGCGGTTACGGCGGTCGCGGGTCTGACGATGGTCACCGGCTGCAAGAAGGATGATGTCCAGGCCCAGCGCGAGGACGTCGCCGAGGCGCGTCAGGAAGCGGCGCAGGAGACGGCGGAGGCGCGTCAGGACGAGAGCCGGGAGCTGGCGTCGGCGCAGGAGAACGCCAACGAGGACGTCGCGGAGGCGCGCCAGGACGCGAACGACAAGATCGCCAGCGCCAACGAGGAGGTCCGTGACGAGGAGCAGGACCTGGCCGAGGCCCAGGCGAACCGCAATGAGGACCTGGCCGAGGGTGGCTCCGGCATGGCCGGCACCACCAGCGCCGCCGCGGCGACCACCGTCAACGGCCGCGTGCTGTCCAAGTCCGGTGACACGCTGACGCTGGTGGACAGCTCCAACAAGGAACTGAAGATCAAGACCAACGACAAGACCGCGCTGATGGACAACGGCAGCCGCGCGGTGAAGCTGGACGACATCCAGGAAGGCTCGCAGGTGCGCGCCTCCTACGTGATGGACGGCAAGGACATGGTCGCCCGCGACGTCACCCTGGTGGCGCCGGTGAAGAAGCTGGACAAGTAACCCCGCGCCTCACGCGCCTGACGTCCTTCCGGACTGGGGAAAATACTTGAAGGCGGCGGCTCCCACCCTCGCGGTGGGGGCCGTTTCCTTTTTAGTCGGGGAGATGCCCGGTGGGGTCGGATGGGGATGTCTGACCCGGGTGGTAGGACGCGGGCGTGAGGAGTTCCTCATGCCTTCCCACCCCCGGGAAGCGCCTCTTCGTCAGGAGCGTCACCCACGATGGCCACCCATCCCCCCGCGTCCTCCGCGTCCCGGCCCTTCATCCTCTTCACCACCGGGGCCACGTCCTATGAGCTGGTGCGCTACCTGGGGTCGCGCGCCGGAGGGGAGCTGCTGCTCGCCCGCCGGCACTACGCGCGCACGCCGGGCGGACTGGTGCTCATCAAGCGGCTGCGCGACGTGACGGATGACGTGGCGAGGGCGCGGCTGCGGGAAGAGGTGAAGCTGCTCATGCGGCTGTCCCACCCGGCCATCGCGCCGGTGTACCTGGTGCGGGTGCATGACGGCGCGCCCCACCTGGTGACGGAGTACGTGGACGGGCCGTGCCTGGAGACGCTGTCCAGCTTCGCGGCGCTGCGGCGGCGGCCCTTCTCGGAAGCGTTCGCCGCGTACGTGGGCGCGGAGGTGGCGGACGCGCTCCACCACGCCCATTCGCTGGAGGACGCGCGCGGCCTGCCCGTGGGCGTGGTCCACCGCGACATCAGCCCCCGCTCCCTGCGCGTGGACGTGCACGGGCGGGTGCGGCTGTCGGACTTCGCGCTCGCGTGGTCGCGGATGCCCGGGCGCGTGGTGACGGAGCCGGGGCTCGTGCGCGGGGACGTGGCCTATGCGTCGCCAGAGGCGCTGGAGGGCCTGCCGCTGGATGGCCGCGCGGACCTGTTCTCCCTGGGCATGGTGCTGCTGGAGCTGCTCACCGGACTGCACCTGCTGGACCTGGACGACGTGGAGCGCGCCGCCCAGCAGGCCCAGCCCGTGCCCGGAACGCGCGGGCTGTGCGCGGAGACGCCCAGCTGGCTCCCCGCGCCGCTGATGGCCGCGCGCATGGCGTGCCTGACGCCGGCCCACGTGGAGCAAGCCACGCGGGGGCTGTCGCCGGGCATGCGGACGGTGCTCCAGCGGGTGCTCCAGCGCGACCGCGACCTGCGCTTCCAGACGGGCGCGGAGCTGCGGGACGCGCTCCGGGGCCTGCTGAACGCGGAAGGGCGGCCCTATGGTCCCCCTGAAGCGCTGCGCGAGGTGTCGGAGGTGCGCACGGACGCGCTCGTGGACCCGGCGGGGGCGGCGGAAGCGGGGCTCCCGCTGGAGGACGACCTCTGGGATGGCTGCGATGACGACGGCGCGGAATGGACGTGAGGTGTGACAGCGGGAGGTCCCGGGGCGCTTGTCATCGCGGGAGGCCGTGACGAAGACTGCTGGCATGGGTGACGTGAAGGAACTGCACCGCCAGTGGTGCATCGCGGATGGACACGCGGATTCGCTGATGTGGAACCGCGACCTGTGCGAACGGTCGACGGAGGGGCACGTGGACTTTCCCCGCCTGCGCGAGGCGGGGGTGAAGCTGCAGTGCTTCACGCTGGTGACCCGGGGCTTCCCGTTCATTGGCGGCTTCCCGCTGTTCGCCGCGTGGCGCAAGTGGCCCCGCGAGGCGCGCGGCAGCGAGTGGACGCGCGCGCTCTGGCAGATTGAAAAGCTGGACGCCTTCTGCGCCCGCTCCGGGGACACCGTGCGCGTCGCCACCACGGGGGCGGGGCTGGAGGACAACCTCGCGCACGGGCGGCTGTCGGCGGTGCTGGGCGTGGAGGGCGGCCACGCGATTGAAGGCCAGGTGGGGCGGCTGGCGGAGCTGCACCGGCGCGG
The DNA here is from genome assembly GCF_003611625.1 of Corallococcus sp. CA054B. Lineage (NCBI taxonomy): Bacteria > Pseudomonadati > Myxococcota > Myxococcia > Myxococcales > Myxococcaceae > Corallococcus > Corallococcus sp. CA054B. The sequence continues at coordinate 45,014 of NZ_RAVY01000004.1, read as the reverse complement.
GGTGCGCTTCATGGGGCTCACGCACCTGTCCAACAACGACCTGGGCGGTTCGTCGTTTCCCATGATGGGCAACCGGGGGCTGACGCCGCTGGGGCACCAGGTGATGGAGGAGATGGCCCGCCTGGGGATGAGCGTGGACGTGGCGCACGCCTCAGAGCAGACGCTCACGGACCTCTTCGCGCATCCCACGGTGCGCTACTTCTGTTCGCACACCGGCGTGCGCGCGGCGGGCGGCGGCTGGCGCAACCTGTCCGATGCGGCCCTGCGCACCATTGCCCAGCGCGGCGGCGTGGTGGGCATCATCCTGGCGCCGGTGTACCTGGGCGGCGACACGTGGGACGACGTGGTCCGCCACGTGGAGCACGCCGTGGACGTGATGGGGGTGGAGGGCGTGGGCGTGGGCAGCGACTACGACGGCATGGTGGCGCTGCCCCGGGGCATGCGCGATGTGACGGATCTTCCCCGACTGACGGAGGCGCTGCTCAAACGACACCCGGAGTCCTGGGTGGAACGTGTGATGGGTGGCAACTTCCGGCGTTACTTTCGGGAGACGCTCGGCGGCGGTTGACAGCGAAAAACCTGTCGCGAAGAGTCGCCGGCACCCATGAACCGTCTTCCCCTCGCGCTCTTGTCCCTCGTCGCTTTCTTCCTTCTTTCCGGCTGTGGCGGGCCGGGTTCGGGCGACTCGTGTGACGGCGGCGAGTACGTGTGCCAGGACGACGCGCAGGCCCTGGAGTGCCGCAACGGCATCTGGCGCGCGCTCGCGTGCCGGGGGCCGCTGGGCTGCCGGGAGCTGGCGGACAGCGTGCGGTGCGACACGTCCCTCAACCAGGAGAACGACGGGTGCTCCATTGCCGCGGAAGGCAAGGGCGTGTGCAGCCCGAACGGCGCCGCGCTCCTCACGTGCCAGCAGGGCGTGCTGGTGAAGAAGGCGGATTGCTCGTCGTGCGCCGTGCAGGACTCGGAGGCCGTCTGCCAGCCCTGACTCCGGCGATGTCAGCGCTCTGGTTCCCCTCCTGACCTGGGTGGGGAACCAGGAGGGGGCGCGGGCAGGTAGCCCCCCGCGGCCATGCGCTTCCCGGACCGTTCATACATGGCCGGCGAGAGGCCCTGGACGCCGGTGCCGTCAATCCACCGGTTGTAGAAGTTGAAGAGGGCGCAGACGGAGACCGCGTCGTAGACGGCCTCGTCCGACCAGCCGGCCGCCTTCATGCGCTCCACGTCCTCGCGGCGCACGTCCCCCGGTGTGTCGTTGAGTTTGTCCACGAAGGCGAACAGCGCCTTCTCGGCCTCCGGGATGGGGGCCGTCTTCACCTCGTCCAGCACCGCCTGGACGTGCTCCTTGCTGCCCAGCAATTCCGCCGCGACCGCGGCGTGAGAGCCCGTTCAAAATACGCAGGCGTTGCGCCGCGACGTGTACGCGGCGATGAGCTCCCGCAGTCCGGCGGACAGCGGAGACGGGCCGCGCATCACCTCGTGGGTGAAGGCGGACAGCGCGTCCGTCATGCGAGGCTTGAACGCGAACAGGTGCCAGATGCCCGGCGGCGTCATGCCCCCGGCCCGCGCCATGGCGATCATCTTCCCGTAGTGCCCGTCGGACTCGTGCGACTCCACGTCGGGCAGGTACATGTTTTCCGGAGCGGGGGACTTCATCATCGCGCACTTCCCTGGCGAAAGGACGGGGACTCCGCCCATCAGGCCAGCGACGCGAGGAAGCTGTCCAGCACCGAGTTGAACGCCTCCGGCTGTTCCTGGTTGGGCAGGTGCGCCGCGCCGGGGATGACCTCCAGCCGCGCGCCCTGCACCAGGTCCGCCATCTGCTTCGCCTTCGCCAGCGGCGTCACGGTGTCGTGCTCGCCCACCACGACCAGCGCGGGCCCCGCGTAGCGCGCGAGCAGGTCCTTGCTGTCCAGCCGCAGCGCCATGCCCCGCTGCGCGGCGGCGATGGACTCCGGCGACACGGACAGCCCCAGCTTCGTCACCTCGCGGCCCACCGGTGAGTCCGGCCCCGCGTGGACCAGCTTGGGCACCAGCCCCTGGACGACGGACGCGGTGCCTTCCTTCAGTGCCTGCTGCGCGGTGGCCTCGCGCTTGTCCTTCCCGGCGGCGTCGTCCGCGGTGCACTGCGTGTCCGAAAGCACCAGCCCGCGCACCCGGCCCGGATCCTCGCGCAAGAGCGCCAGGGCCGCGTAGCCACCCATGGACACGCCGCCCACCACCGCCGTGTCGATGTTCAGCGCGTCCAGCAGCGCGAGCGCGTCCTGTGCCAGCTTGCGCATCTCCGTGGGGCCTTCGCCCAGCCGGCTCTGCCCGAAGCCGCGCAGGTCCGGCACGAGGAAGCGGTAGCGTCCGGACAGCGCGGCCACCTGCCGGTCGAACGCGGAGCCATCCAGCGGGAAGGCGTGCATGAGCAGCACCGGCAACCCCTGCCCCACGTCCCGGAAGTGCAGCGGAACCCCATCCACGGCGACCGTCAGCATGCGTGCCTCCTCGCGGCCCGTCGCAGGGGGCGGCGTCAGATCCACTTCTTGTACTTGAACCAGCCGACGAGCCCCAGGGGGAAGCCCACCATGGTCACCCACATGGCGGCGTACCAGCCCGGTCCCGTCAACTGTTCGAAGTTCTGCCCGAAGAAGCCCACGATGAAGGACAGGGGCAGGAAGAGGGTGGCGAAGATGGTGAGCTGCTTGCTGATGTCGTTGGTGCGTTGGGCCACCATGGACAGGTAGCCGTCCATCACGTTGCCCACCACGTCGCGGCTGGCGTCGATCTGCTCGTAGAGCCGGATGAGGTGGTCATAGACGTCGCGGAAGTACAGCGTCGTCTTCTCTTGAATCTGCGGGATGCCCCGGCGAGCCAGCATGCCCACCACGTCGCGCTGCGGGGACAGCACGCGGCGCAGCGTCACCAGCGCGCGCTTGAGCTGGAAGATGCGCTGCAGGTGCTCCGGGTCTGGCTCGGCGAAGATGGCGTCCTCCAGGTCGTCCAGTTGGTCGCCGAAGTCGTCCATGATGGGGAACTGCGCGTCCACGAGCGCGTCCGCGAGCAGGTAGAGGATGACGTCCACGCCCCGGCCCAGGGTGCCCGCGGGGTCGTCCTTCACGCGCCGCAGGACGGTGTCGTGGCTGGGCAGGCGCAGCGCGTGCACGCTGATGAGCCAGTCATGCGCGAGGAAGAAGTGATGCTCGTGCAGCGTGAGCTCCGTGACGTCCGGACCGCAGCTGAAGCCCTGCATCACGATGAACTGGTGGTGCGGGTATTCCTCCAGCTTGGGCCGCTGGTCCAGGTGCAGGCAGTCCTCCACGGCCAGCCGGTGCAGCTGGAAGCGGTCAGCCAGGCGGCCCAGCACCTCCGCGTTCGGCTCCAGGACGTCGATCCACTTGGGTCCCGGCTTTTCGAGCAGTTCTTCACCCCCCGAGACAGCCCTGCCGTCCTCCCACAGACAGACCTGGATCATTTCCGTGGACTCCCTGGCCCACCCCTCGGGCCCGGGACGCTTGCTAGAACTCCCCGGACGCGATGTCGAGGGGTAGAGTGGGGGCAACGTGTCCGCTGCCGCCGAGAATCCACCGCCGGCCTCCCTGACCCCGAGGCTCGAACAAATCCTCCAGTCGCTGCCCGACCGCGCCTTCGCCGCGCGGCTTCGAGCGGTGTATCTCGCCGCGGCCCAGGCCATCTCCCGGCTGAGCGACCTGGACCTGGTGAAGTACGAGACGCCCGTCGTCGACGCCAGCCCCGACCTGTCGCTCTGGGAGGAGATGGCGCCCGTCATCCGCGACACGGTGATGGACGTCAACGCGCTGCTCAACGTCATCCGGGAGCAGTTCCCCGGCACGCCGCCGCCGGCCGCGTCCAGCAAGGGGGCCGGAGACGTGCCCGCCATGCTCCAGGAGGGCATGGCCCGGCTGGCCCAGAGCATCACCCAGCTGGGCGAGGCCATGCGCAACCCGTCCGTCGTGAGCGACCGCTGGCAGCTGTTGGCGGAAATCCAACGCTTCCGGTCCGACTACCGCGAACAGATGAGCCAGCTCGTCTTCGAGTCCGCGAGCACCTTCGGCGAGGTGTCTCGCGCCCAGGTGGTGCCCGGCTACGAGGCGGAGGTGAAGGCGGCCGTCACGGTGCGCGCCATCACGTCCGACCTGTCGCGCATCGTCACGGCGCGGCTCAACAAGGTGCGCGACGCGAAGCCGGAGGAGGTGCTGTGGAACGCGCAGCAGCTCCAGACGGAGCTGGACGCCTTCGGCCGCACCGCCGCGTACCGGAACCTGCGCGCGCAGGACAAGCGCCACATCGTGGAGGCCCGCGCGGAGATTGGCGCGCTCGCGCTCGAGAGCACTCCCGAGCAGGGACGGCTGCTGGCGGTGACGGAAGGGCTGGAGGAGCTGGTGCGGAGCCTGTCCGCGGTGAACCAGCGTCAACTGCTCATCCTCCACGACCGCGAGGTGTGGGCCGCGTGCGGCGTGCGCCTGGAGCGCGCGCTGATGCAGTCGAAGAAGGATCCGGTCGCGTCCGCGAAGGCGCTGGCGGAGGCCGCGGCCAGCGCGCAGTCGCTCTATGGCCGGGACCCCACCATGGATGCGTTCCTGCGCAAGGCGCGCAAGCTGAAGCTCGCCACGCTCACGGGCCCGGAGCTGCTCTCCACCATCGAGTCCTTCCAGTCCCAGCTCGCGCAACTGGACGTGATGTGAAGACAGTGAATGGGAAGGCCGTGGAGCCGCGCCCCCTGCGGCTGGCGGACCTGTCCGGCGTGCAGGGCGTCTTCACCGACGTGGACGGCACGCTGACGACGGACCACAAGCTGCGCAGCCAGACGGTGCGCTCCCTGGAGCAGCTGTCCGCGGCCGGCCTGCGCGTGGTGCTGGTGAGCGGCCGGCCGGCGGGGTGGGGCGAGGCATGGGCCCGCCAGCTCCCCGTGGACGGCGTCGTCGTGGAGAACGGCGGGCTGTTCTTCCTCAAGGACGCCAAGGGGAAGCTGCGCAAGGTGTACCTGGAGCCTCCCGCCCAGCGCGTGGCGAACCGCCAGCGCCTGGAGAAGGAGGTCGAGCGCGTGCTCGCCCAGGTGCCCGGCGCGCGCCTGTCCGTGGACAGCCGCTACACGGAAGTGGACCTGGCGGTGGACTACAACGAGGAGGCCCGGCTGGGCGATGAGGGGGCCTCCCGAATCGAGTCGCTGCTGCGGGCCCGGGGCGTGACGGCGGTGCGCTCGTCGGTCCACATCAACTGCTGGCTGGGCCGCTTCGACAAGCTCTCCGCGTCGCGCCGCTTCGCCAAGGTGGCGTGGGGCGAGAAGCTGGACCCCGCGGACGGCCGGTACGTCTACGCGGGGGATTCTTTCAACGACGCTCCGATGTTCCAGGCGTTCAAGCTGGGCGTGGGCGTGGCCAACGTGCGCGCGGTGTTGGACCGCATCGATGCGCCGCCGGCCTTCATCACCCGGGCGCCCGAGGGGCGGGGCTTCGAGGAGCTGGCTTCAGCCCTCCTCGCCCGCCGCCGGACGGCCCGCAGTCGCAGTCGAGGAGTTTCAACGTGAATGTCGTGAAGCTGGAGCTGGCCCGAGGCCTGGGGCGTCACCTGCGTGCGGGGCACCCGTGGGTGTTCCGCAAGGCCCTGGAGCACACGCCGCGGATCCCGGCCGGCAGCGTGGTGGACCTGACGGAGAACGGGAAGTTCGTCGCGCGCGGGTACTACGATCCGCACTCGGCCATCGCGGTGCGCGTGCTCACGCGGGACTCGCGCGAGACGGTGGACTCGCGCTTCATCACCCAGCGCGTGCAGCGGGCCCTGGCCGCGCGCACGGCGCTCATCGACCTGAAGGACACGGACAGCTACCGCCTCATCCACGGCGAGGGCGACGGCCTGCCCGGCGTGGTGGTGGACCTGTACGCGGGCTGGGCGGTGATGAAGCTCTACTCCGCGGGCCTCACCCCGTACCGCCCCCTCATCGTGGAGGCGCTGAAGGCGGGCGTCCCGGGCCTCAAGGGCATCCTCGGCCGCGACGAGGTGGGACGCGACGACGTGGAGGAGGACGACGGGCGCGGCAGCGGGAAGATGCTGTGGGGCGAGGAGGCCCCGGAGCTCATCCCCATCCGCGAGCGCGGCGCCATCTTCCTGGTGGACGCGTGGAAGGGGCAGAAGACGGGCTTCTTCCTGGATCAGCGTGAGAACCGCCACCTCATCCGCCGGCTGGGACAGGGGAGGGACGTGCTCAACTGCTTCAGCTTCAGCGGCGGCTTCTCCGTGAACGCGGCGCTGGGCGGGGCCAACAGCGTCTTCTCCGTGGATCAGGACCCGGAGGCCATCGCGCTGGCGCGGGAGAACTTCACGCGCAACGGGCTGCCGGCGGCGAAGCACGACTTCCTCGCGGCGGACGTGTTCGCCCTCATCCAGTCGTTCAAGGAGGAGGGCCGCACGTTCGACCTCATCATCCTGGACCCGCCCGCCTTCGCGAAGAGCCAGCGCGCGGTGGAGGCGGCCGTGGACGGCTACGCGTCCCTCAACCGGCAGGCCCTGGCGCTGCTGCGTCCCGGCGGCCTGCTGGCCACGGCGTCATGCTCCGCGCGCGTGACGGGGGACATGTTCATGGGCGCCGTGCGCGAGGCGGGCTTCAAGGCCGGCGTGGACCTGGCGCTCGTGGAGGAGCGCTACCAGCCGCCGGACCACCCCGTGCGCCTGCAGTTCCCGGAAGGGAAGTACCTCAAGTTCTACGTGATGCAGTCGGTGTAGCGGCTCCAGTCCGGCCCCGGGGCGCGCCTGCCATGAGGCGCGCCTCCGGTGGTGCTCGGGAGTGCTCAGGTACCGAAGACCTTGTGGGCCACGCGGTCCAGCACGTCCTTGCCCCAGACGACGCTGGCCTTGCCCAGCCGGTCCAGGTCGCGGGTGAACTCGCGGCCGTCCGGCATGACTTCGTAGGTGCGGGTCAGGAACAGATTGCCGGTGTCGGGCTCGAAGTCGACGTTGCCGCCGCCGGTGTCCGTGCCTTCTTCCTGCTGCTGCTGGAAGCCCTCGATGATGCCGGGCTTGGGCGGTTCGCGGAACCGGTAGATGAGGGCGCTGCACTTGAGCGCCGGCGGCGACTCGACGTGCTCGAAGGCGTACTGGCCTTCGCCGTTCATCATGCCGCCCAGCCCCTGCTCGTTGAGGCCCTCCGTGACGCCAGCACCCTGCGTCTGGAGGTACCACTTCACCAGCTGCCGGGCCGCGTCGCGCGTCATCGGCCCCCCAGCGGGCGGCGCAGGACGCGCCAGGCCCATGGAGGACAGCAGCCACTGAATCTTGCTGGAGAACGTGCTGATCACTTCGCGGGGATGACGCGGTCCGCGACGCGGTTGAACACTTCGTCGCCCCACACGAGGCTGGCTTCCACGAGCCGGTCCACGTCTTCCTTGAACTGCTGCTCCGACGGCACCACGCCGTACGTGCGGCTCAGGAAGAGGGACTTGTTCTCGGTCTCGTAGTCCACCTTGCCGCCGCCGGTGTCCGTGCCCTTCTTCTCTTCGTCACGGAACCCGTCGATGACGCCCGGCCGGGGCGCGTCGCGGAAGCGGTAGATGAGGGCGCTGCACTTCAGCGCCCCCGAGTCCTTCACGTGTTCGAAGTAGACCTGCGCGTCGCCAAGCGCGGCGCCGCCAAATCCCTTCGCGTTCAGCCCGGAGGCCTGCGCATCGCCTCCGTGGGCCCGGATGAATGACTGCACCAGTCGCTGGGCATCTTCGAGCGTCATACGTGCAGTCATACCAGTCCGGACCCGGGATTAGAACTAGCCGGCGCGAGCCTGGTCGAACGGGACGCGCTGGTTGAGGTACGTGTCGTTGATGTTGTGCGCGCCGGAGAAGATGCTCTTCTCGGAGAAGTAGCGGATCTTCGCGTCCTTGCCCGCGTGCTTGAGCAGGTCCAGGGGGCCCTTGCCGCTGGTGCCCAGACCGAAGAGGCCCGGCACGGGGTCCTTGTCGTTGACGTAGTGGACGTACTTGGGGCCGTCCGGGTAGGTCGCCGCCGCGGCGCCGAAGGTCTCCACGGAGACCTTGCCCAGCTTCTCCTGCACCTGGGCGGGGGACAGCCCGTCTTCGATGCGCAGCCGCTTGGCCACGTCGTTCAGCGCGCGGCTGGTGATGAGGCCACCCTGGCTGTGCGCCATCAGGTGCACGTCACGGCCGGCCTTCAGCTCCGTGTAGAGCGAGTCCGCCAGCGTGTCCACGGCCGGGTTCTTGCCCTTGTCCATCTTGTCCGTGATGCACTGGCCCAGGTCCTTGAAGAAGCCCTCGGTGGAGTTGTGGATACCGATGGTCTTCTGGCCCGTCTTGTCCGCGATGGCCTGCATCGTGGTCTCCTGGCCCGCCTTGTCCGTCATCATCCCGTTCACGTAGATGATGGTGCCCGGCTGCTTCACGCCGCCCTTGGGCTCGTAGGCCGGAATCTGGCTCAGCGGGGTGCTGGCGTCGAAGGCCTGCCCACCCTTGCCCATGATCTTGCCGTCATAGGCCTTGTCCTTCGCGCCGGCCGGAGCCGTGAACACGGCCGCGGGGGCCGCGGTGCGCACCGCGCTGTTCGACGCCTTGGTGTCGAAGCCGTCCTTCACGGTGTTGGCCGGCTTCGCCGTGGCCGGGGTGGCCGTCTTGGCCGGAGCGGCCGCGCCGGTCGTCCCCGAGGTCGTGGTGGTGCGCGCGATGTTGTTGTTGGAGGTGCGCCCGATGGTTCCCATGGCTTGAGGCTCCTGCGGTGTGCGGATTTTTGAAGGGGGAAGGGAAAGCTTGCTGCGTTGATCCATTCTCACCCGAAGCGCCGAAAAGTTGCGAGCAGGTCACGGAATGTGTGCAACGCGCTGCGACACGGGACGTCCGGCAGGGGACGCCAGACGGGAATCCAGCCCGAGCGCATCCGGGAGGACGGCTTAAGGTGGGGGCATGGTCCAGAAAGGTCAGTTCCTGGAGCGCTCCACGCTCATCCCCGTGGGTTCGGACGGCACGGTGATGGAGGGCACGGTGCACCGGGGCCAGAAGTCGCCGCCGCTGCTCATCCTCCCGCCCCGGCCGGAGGAAGGGGGCGGAATGGATCACGTCCTGGCGGCGGAGCTGGCCTTCGCGGTGGCGCGGGCGGGCTTTCCCACCCTGCGCTTCAACCACCGGGGCGTGGGGGCCAGCCAGGGCGTCCGGGGCACCGGCGGGGCGTTGGTGGAGGACGCGGAGGCGGCGATGCGGGTGGTGCTGGAGAACGCGGGGACGACGGCGCTCGCGGTGGCGTCCCTGCACGGCGGGGCCCGGGTGGCGCTGGCGCTCCAGGAGCGGCACCCGGCCGTGGGCGGACTGTGTCTGGTGGCGCCGGATGTGGACCCGTTGTCACTCGTGCGACTGTCGTGTCCGCTGCTGGTGATCGTGGGGGCGGAGGACACCCGGGTGCCCCGGGCGGCGCTGGCCGCGGCTGTCGCGGAGGCCGGGGGCGATTTAGAGGTCATCGACGATGCCGGGGCGACCTTCCATCGCAACCTTCCCCAGGTGGGGCGGGCGGCGGCGGCATGGCTCCAGCGCCTGGCGGGCGGGTAGGGCGTTGGCGTGCAAACCGTTGGACTTCTTCACCTTTCTTCATCCCCGGCGCCTTGCACGGCCGGCCGGGGGGCGGACAGACTGAAAGCGCAGACCCAATCGTCCCGCCGTGCGTTCGTAGTGGGTCTTCGAGGCGTCTTCGTTCAAGGAGTGTCCCGATGCGGATGAGGCGATGGAACGTGGTTCTCGCGGCGCTGGCCCTGTCGGCCTCGGCGTGCGCTTCCGCGTCGCGGGAGCCGGAGGCCCCGGCCGGGCAGGACCTGGCGGCCGCGCAGGCGGAGGTGTCCCGGGCGGTGGCGGAGGGCTCGGACGACGTGGTGTCTGGCGCCATCGTGGTGGACTTCAAGGACGGCACCACCAAGGAGCAGTTCGACGCCTGGGAGCAGGAGTGGGGCGTGGACCTGGAGTTCAACTCCCTGGAGGGCCCCCGCACGGGCGTCACGCTGGCGGTGGGCGTGGACGGCGTGGAGGACGTGCTCCAGCGCATCCGCCAGAACCCGGCGGTGGAGTCCGCCGAGCCGCTCATGCAGGTGCGCACCAGCTACACGCCGAACGACCCCCAGTTCGAAGCCCAGTGGAACCTCCGGATGATCGACATGCCGAAGGCCTGGGACGGCAACCGGGGCAAGGGCGTGGTGGTGGCGGTCATCGACACGGGCATCGCCTACGAGGACCACGACGACTTCAAGCAGGTGCCGGACCTGAAGGGCGTGTCGTTCGTGAAGGGCTATGACTTCGTCAACGACGACGAGCACGCCAACGACGACCACGGCCACGGCACGCACGTGGCGGGCACCATCGCGCAGGCCACCAACAACGGCGAGGGCGTGGCGGGCGTGGCGTTCGACGCGACGCTGATGCCGCTCAAGGTGCTGAACCACTTCGGCAGCGGCACCTCCGCGGACATTGCGGACGCCATCCGCTTCGCGGCGGACCACGACGCGAAGGTCATCAACATGTCGCTGGGCGGTGGCCTGTACTCGCAGGTCATGGCCAGCGCGGTGGACTACGCGCGCAAGAAGGGCGTCACCGTGGTGGCCGCGGCGGGCAACACCGGGCGCGGCCGGGTGGAGTTCCCCGCGGCGTACCCGGGCGCGGTGGCGGTGAGCGCGGTGGGCCCGTCCGGCACGCGCGCGCCGTACTCGTCCTATGGCAAGGAGCTGGACATCGCGGCGCCCGGTGGTGACAAGAGCCGGGGCGAAACGGGCGGCATCCTCCAGAACACCATCGACCCGCGCGACCCGTCGCGCTCCATCTACGCCTGGTACCAGGGCACCAGCATGGCCGCGCCGCACGTGGCCGCCGTCGCCGCGATGCTCTACGGCGCGGGCGCCACCTCGCCGGACGAGGTGGAGCAGGCGCTCTACGCCGGCGCCAGGGCGGCGGAGAACCAGGCCTGGACGGAGGAGTACGGCCACGGCGTCCTCAACGCGAATGCCTCGCTGAAGGCCTTCAACGGCGCTTCGCCCCGGTGGCCGTCGCTGGGCTGGGCCGCGGCGCTGCTCGCGCTGGTGCTGCTCACGCTGCGCGGTCGCGAGCGTCCGGGTTACCTCAACGTCCTCTTCCGCCCGGCGTTCCTCGTGCCGCTCTTGCTCTCCACGGTGGGCTTCTTCTTCCTGCGCACCTGGTTCGCGGGCGCGGCGGGCACTGCCCAGGACGTGGTGAGCGTGGCGTCGCTGCCCATCCCGGACTGGCAGCGGATCATCTTCGGCCGGGGGGCGGTGAACCCGCTGTTCTACAGCGCGCTCATTCCCCTGGTGCTGTCGTTGCCGGCCATCGCGTGGCGGGGCTTCCGGCCGGCGGTGGGCGGCCTGGCGTTGGGCTTCGCGGGCTTCCTGGCCTACGCGGCGTGGGTGGGCGCTCCGGCGCTGGCGTGGATGCCCTTCACCTTCCTGGCGAAGCCGTGGCTGGGCTTCAACACGGTGGTGTGCCTCGTCATCGCCCGCGCGATGCTCAAGAGGGAGGACGCGTGAAGCTCTCCGGCACGGTGCAGTACCAGGACCTGGAGGGCGGCGTGTGGGTCCTGAAGGCCGATGACGGCCGGACGTACCAGCTCGCGGGCGGTGACCGGAAGATCAAGAAGGACGGTCAGCGCATCTCCGCCGAGGGCAGTATCCAGCGCGACGCCGTCACCGCCGCCATGGTGGGGCCGGTGTTCCACGTCAGCTCGTACAAGCCGGAGTAGCAACGGGGTGCCCGGGGGGAGCCATCCCTCCGGGCGTCAGAGTTGGATCTCGGGCTTGCTCTTGGCTTTGAGCTTGCCCTTGCCGGGGCCATACGCCTCCGACTGGCGCAGCCGCTCTTCTTCGTAGGCCTCCATGGGCACCTCGCCCCTGCGTACGGCGTCGCGGAGCTGCCGCATGGCCTTGCGCTCGGCCTTGAGCGCCGGGTCCGCGTCCTTGGGCAGCGGCTCCACCGGGTGCTGGACGTCGTAGACGCTCAGCGACACGCCACGTCCATCCACCAGGCCCAGCCCCACCAGGGACAGCGTGGCCGCCGTCACCCAGGGCAGCAACTGGACGGCGAAGAGGGGCACGGGCTTCGTGGCGCGCACCTCCTCGTCGCCGGGCGGAGCGCCGCGTCCCCACACGGACGGGAAGTGCCGGGACGCGGCGCGCAGGCCCAGCAGCGCCGTCCAGCCCACCAGCGCCAGACCCAGCACGGCGCGCCAGTCCGTCACGTCATCCGTCGCCCCGTCCTTCGCGAGCCCCGAGTGCGTAGCGATGAGGAACAGCGCCGACGACACGATGTTGTTGGCCGCGTGCGCCGCGATGCCCGGCCACAGCGAGCCGGTGCGCCAGAAGAGCCAGCCGAACAGCAGTCCCAGCTCCGCCCGGGCGAGGAATCCCACCGGGTCCAGGTGGAACGCGCTGAACACCACGGACGAGATGATCAACGCGCGCCACGGGGACGCGGGGGCCGGCGGCGTCAGGGAGCGCTGGAAGAGGCCGCGGAAGAAGACCTCCTCGCACAGCGGCGCGGCCACGGACACGCCGCCCAGGAGCAGCGCCAGCTCCACCGGTGACTGGCCCTCGAAGAGGCGCGAGGCGTCGAACATCTCCCGCAGCCACGCGGGGGCCACCTTCTGCGCGAGGAACTGCACGGGCACCACCACGGCGACGAAGTTCGCCACGCCCAGCAGGAAGCCGAACAGGGTGGGTGCGCCCAGGAACGGCGTGAGGCCCACGTACGCGGCGGGCCGGTACCCCGAACGGCGCACCATGATCCACGCGAGGCCCAGGAAGAGGAACACCTCCGTGAACCACACGCCGAAGGCGGGGTTGAGCAACTGGGTGACGGCGCCCACCGTCACGAAGAGCCCGAAGGCCAGGGCCGCGGCGAGCACGGGGTGGGGCGGCGACAGCGGCGCGGGGGCCTCCGCCGGCCGCGGGTCGCTGGAAGGGGAGGCTTCGTCCACCGTGTCGTCTCCTGCCCCCTCTCCGTCTGGCGAAAGAGGGGTGGGGTGCCGCGTTCGCTTCCAGGCGCTGCGAGGCGCTTCGTCAGGCCCGGTGGAGGTAGCCGCGGATCTCCTCCGCGAGCGGGTTCTTCCGGGGGAGCTCCGCCGCCGAGGCCGGGTCGCCCAGCCGCAGCTTCTTGTCCTCTTCCACGAGGATGCGCTGATCCAACAGGTACTCCACCGCGTTCTCCAGCGTCGTCTTCGCCAGGGACTCGGCGGCGGTGATACGGCCGGCGTTGTACTCGCCGCGCCCCGTCTCCAGCGCCAGCTTGACGAACGTCTTGCGGTCGGTGGCCACGCCCGCGGCCACGTCCGGCAACGTCATGGCGGCCAGCAGGTAGGCCTCCAGGAAGTCGCGCAGCAGATCCGCCAGGAACTCCAGGTCCGGCTGGGCGTGGGCCTCCGGCGCGCGCGTGAGCGTGTCACCGTCGTGGATGACCAGGCCCATGCGCACGAGCCGCTCCACGCACTCGGCGAAGATGGTGTCGAACGACGCGCCCACCCGGTAGATGAACTCCACCTTGAAGAGACGTGACAGGAACAGCGCGCGGGCCTTCACGGAGTCGTACGGTGCGGGCGTGCCCGCGAGCAGCGCGTTGGCCACCAGGCTGCGCGCGGCCACCAGGTTCATCAGCGTGTTCTTGTAGAAGGACATCTCCGGGCGGCGTGAGTCCTCCACCTGGTAGCTGACCTCACCGCGCGCCTCCTGCGTGCGCACCATCTCGTCGGAGATGAACTCGCGCATCGCGTCCTGGATGGGGCCCAGCGTCTCCGGGTTGCTCGGCGCGTTGGCCAGCTCCTTGGACAGCCGCGCGCCGTCCTCGGAGGCGATGCGGCGCAGCAGGCTGATCCGGTCCGTGAGCTCGCGCTGGGTGAGGCCGCGCCGGCGGTGGGCCAGCAGCGACGCGCTCACCAGCGCGTGCGGCGTGACGGTGGACACCTTGCTGATGCCGTACATCACGCGGTTGCCCAGCGCGCGCACCAGGCCCTTCTTCTGCTCGTCCGTCACCGGCTCCTGCGGCGACAGGCCACGCGCCTTCATGAACTCCACCAGAGACAGCGGCTCATCAAACGTCAGGTGGATGCGCCCGTAGCGCGCGGCCAGCACCTTGGGCGCGCTCAAGAGGGCCTTCAGGTCCTCCGGCTTCTTCTCCCCGCCGGCCAGCTCCTTCGAGTAGCTGTCGGACTCCACCACCTTCTCGTAGTCGATGGAGACGGGCACGAAGTAGAGGTCGTTGCGCGCGCCGTCCAGCACCGCTTCGACCTGCCACGTGAGCATGCCCAGCTTGGGCGTGAGCAGCTTGCCCGTGCGCGAGCGGCCACCCTCCGGGAAGAACTCCTGGTGGATGCCGTCGTGCACCAGCTTCTTGATGTACGCCTTGAAGGACGCGGCGTAGACCTTGTCGCCCTTGAACGAGCGGCGCAGGAAGAACGCGCCGCAGCGGCGGAACAGCACGCCCAGGGGCCAGAAGGACAGGTTCGCGCCCGCGGCCACCAGCGGCGCGGTGTAGCCCCTGTTCCAGAGCACCCAGCTCATCACCAGGTAGTCCACGTGGCTCTTGTGGCTGGGGCAGAGCACCACCGGCGCCTTGCCCGCGGCCTTGAGCGCGCGATGCAGGCCGGCCTCGTCCACGCCGATTCCGTCGTAGATGCGGTTGAACACCCACTCCAGCACCGGCGCGATGAGCGCCAGCACGGACGGGTTGGGCTTGGCCGCGATGGCCTCCAGGTTGCGCTGGGCCTCGCGGTACACGCTGGACGGCTTGCGGCCCGTGGCGGCGGCGTGCTCGTCCAGCACCTTGCGCAGCTGCCGGTCGCGCAGCGTCTCCTCGATGAGCCGGTCCGTGGGCTTCTGCGGCGGACCGAACACCGCGCGCGTCTCACGGGCGAGGAACACGTGCAGCGTGCTGCGCACCTTGCGCGCCAGCACCTCGTCGCTGACGCCCGGGTTCTCCTCGATGAACTTGCGCAGGTCGATGGGCTCTCCCACGCGGAACTGCGCGCGCTTGTAGTTGCGGAAGAACGCCACCATGGAGTGCACGAAGCCCGGCGCCTCCGGGCTTCCGAACAGCGCGTCGCGCCAGCCCGGCTTGAGCTTCGCGGGGCGCTTCTCCCAGACGAACAGCTCCGGCACCAGGAACACCGGGCGCTCGGAGCCGCGCGCCAGCCGCACCAGCTCGGGGAAGGGGTCCTCGCGCGTCTCCTTGCCGGAGGCGTGCAGGAGCGCCGTGCGGCGCAGGAACACCAGGCCGCTGCCGCCCTGCTCGCGGGCATAGCGGAAGCGCTCCTCCACCGCGCCGCCCTGGGCCGTCTGGCGCCAGGGTTTGGTGAACCACGGCCGCAGGTTCACCACCGCGCGGATGGGCGGCATGGCCCGGCGGACCATGGCCCACGCGATGTAGAGGAAGTTGATCCACGCGGTGGTGCGCATGACGTGCACCACGAAGCCCCGGGCGCTGAGCGCGCGCAGCTCGTTCTCGGCCTCCGGCGGGAAGTGCACCCCGTCGAAGTACCGAGCCCCGAGCACCCGGGACATGGGACCGAATTCCTCCTTCAAAGCCTCTCCTTGCGTCGCGGTCTGCGCCAGCGCGGTGTCCAAAGCAGCCCCCCAGGCTACATGTTTTCCGGCGTCGGGATGCCCAGCAAGGTGAGCCCCGCAGCCAGCGTGATGCGCGTTGCGTCCGTGAGCGCCAGCCGGGCCGCGCGCACCGCGTCATTCCCCTCCACGAGGATGCGCTTGTCGCGGTCCTTGTTGCCGGCCGTGTAGTAGCGGCTGTACGCCGCCGCCACGTCCAGCAGCAGCCGCGCCACCAGGCTGGGCTCGTACTGCTCCGCCGCCGCCTTCACCGTGTCCGGCAGCCGCATCAGCTCACGCACCAGGGCCTGCTCCTCCGGGAGCGTGAGCAGCGCGGGGTCGTAGCCCGTGGGCACGCCGCCGCCCTTGCGCAGCACGTTCGCGCTCCGGGCGTGCGCGTACTGGAGATAGGGCCCCGTGTGCCCCTCCAGGCTCGTCACCTCGTCCCAGTCGAACGTGTAGTCGCTGGCGCGGTTGTGCTTGAGGTCGCCGAAGACGATGGCGCCCAGGCCGATCTGCTCCGACAGCGCCTCCGCGTCGGTCGTCTCCAGGTTGCCCTGCGCGACGTTCTCCTTCACGCGCTGGAGCACGCGCTCCTTCGCCTCGTCCAGCACCTGATCCAGCTCCACCACCTGGCCCTTGCGCGTGCTCATGCCGTGGATGCGGCCGAACGGCACGTGCACGCACTTGTCCGCCCACGGCTGGCCCATCTCCTTCAGGGTGCGGAACACCTGCCGGAAGTGCAGCGCCTGGTCCTGCGCGACGACGTAGAGCGACTTGTCGAAGTTGAAGCGCGCGTGGCGGTCCTCGGCGGCGGCCAGGTCGCGCGTGGCGTAGAGCGTGCTGCCGTCGTTCTTCTTGAGCAGCACGGGCGGCTCGCCGTCCGCGTAGGGCATGTCCACGATGATGGCACCCTGGGACTCCTTCACGCCGGGCTTCTTCGCGATCTGGTTGATGACCGCGTCCATCTTGCCCTGGTAGCGGCTCTCGCCCTCGATGTGCTCGAAGTCGATGCCCATGCGCGCGTAGACGCGCTTGAAGCCCTTGAGGCTCGTCTCCCGGAACTGGTTCCAGAGCTTCATCGCCTCCGTATCGCCGGCTTCCATGCGGCGGAAGAACTCGCGGGCCTTCTCGTCGAAGGCCGGGTCCTCACCGGCGCGCTTGTTGGCCTGCACGTAGACCTGGACCAGGTGCGCCATGTCCTCCCGGAGTTCCTCCTTGCCGAACTCCTGGAAGCCCACGGCCACCAGGCCGAACTGCTTGCCCCAGTCACCCAGGTAGTTGATGCCCTCCACGCGCCAGCCCAGCGCGCGGTACAGGTTCGCGATGCAGTGGCCCAGGAACGTGGTGCGGATGTGGTGGAAGCCAATGGGCTTGGCGATGTTGGGCGACGAGTAGTCGATGACCACCGTCTTGCCCTTGCCGTCCTCCGCGTCGCTGCCGTAGGCGAGCCCCGCCAGGCGCACGCCGTCGATGACCTCCTGGGTGAAGGGGAGGGGAAGGAAGCGCGCGTTGACGTAGGGGCCCACGGCCTTGACCTCCAGGCCCGGGACCTGGAGCGCCTGCGCGAGCTGCGCGGCGATGGCGGGGGGCGCCTTCTTCTGCGCCTTGGCGAGGGGGAAGGTGGCGAAGCTCAGGTCGCCGTGCGCGGGATCCGCGGGCTTGACCTGGGGCTCGATGTCAGCGGCGGGGACACCCAGGGCCCCGGCGAGGGCCTGGGCGAACGCGGCGCGATAGCGGCTATAGACAGAAGTGCTCATGGACCGCGCGGATACTACCCAAGGCGGGGCGCCTTCCATCCACCTCTTCTGTGGGGAAGGCGCCGGAGCGTCGTTCAGGGCACGGCAGGACCGCGGCTCTTGGGACGCACCACCGAGGCCACGGTGTCCAGCAGCTTGGGCAGCTTCAGCGGCTTCTCGAAGTACCCGTCGATGCGGTCCGGCCCTTCACCCGAGGTGAGGGACGCGACGTCGCTCGCGCCGGAGATGATGTAGACGACCACGTCCGCCAGCGACTCCGTGGTGCGGATGTAGTGGAGCACGGAGCGTCCGTCCTCCCCGGACAGCCGCAGGTCCAGCAGCACCATGGCCGGCCGGATGTGGGACAGGATGGAGCGCGCCTCGGCGGCGCCGGAGGTGGCCATCACCCGGTAGCCCTCCTGCTCCAGCACCTGCTCCAGCACCTCGCGGCAGTCCACGTCGTCCTCCACCAGGAGGATGCCGCCCGCCTTGGGCGCGGCCTGGTTCACGTCCGGGGCGCTCACAGCGCTCGCGAACAGGGGCAGGACCATCTGGAACGTGCTGCCCTCGCCCAGGATGCTGCTGGCGTCCACGCGGCCGCCGTGCAGCGCGACAATCTTGGCCACCAGCGGCAGGCCCAGGCCCGTGCCCGGTGGGCGGGGCATGCCCGGCTGCGCGCGGTAGAACGAATCGAACACGTGCTCCAGCGCTTCGGCCGTCATGCCCTGGCCGGAGTCCTTCACGGTGAGGACGCCCAGGCCCTCGCTGGATGACACGCTCACCTCGACGACGTCGTCCGTCTCGCTGTGGTGGATGCCGTTCTCCACGAGGTTGTGGATGGCCTCGGAGATGCGCTCGCGGTCGCCCCGGACGAACACCTCCGGGCAGGGGGGAATCACCACGCGCACGCGGCTGTGCTCCGCGACGGCGCCCAGCCCCCGCACCACCTCTTCCGCCACGGCCTTGAGGCCAAAGGGGCGCTGGTTGAGCTGCATCTTCCCGGACGACAGCCGGGACATCAGCACCAGGTCGTTCACCTGCTGGAGCAGCCGGTCCGCGTTGCGATCGCAGATCTGCACCGCGCGGCGCTGCCCGTCCGTCAGCGTGCCCAGCTTCTCCCGGCCCAGCATGGCCAGATAGGCCTTGATGGTGGTGAGCGGGTTCTTCAAGTCATGGGACACATTGCCGAGCAGCTCCTCGCGGTTCTGCTCCAGGCTCTTCAGGCCCGCGATGGCCGTCTGCAGGTCCTTGTTGCGGCGGGCGCTGTCGTCGCGCAGCCGGGCCACTTCGTAGGCGGCGGTGAGCTGCGACGCCAGCGACTGCATCAGCACGTCGGACGCCTTGCGGCGCGCGCCCAGCACCACGAGCACGCCCGTCACGCCCTGAGGCCCCTCCAGGGGCACGGCGACGGTGTCGTCCTCGCGCAGCAGCACCTTGTCGGTGAAGCACCGGCCCACCACGCCCTCGCCCGGGACGGCGGCGGTGACGCGCTCGTCGTAGCGTCCGCGCACGTGCTCCACGTGCAGTTGGTTGCGCGACGGGAAGTGACGCGCGACGTAGCAGACCTTCGGCTTGAGCAGCGTGTGGAGCGTCTGCAGCTGCGCGCGCAGGGCCTCGGTGGGGCCCGCGTTGTCGGTAAGCTGCCGGCCCATCTCCAGCAAGGCCTGGGCAGCGGCATCGGTGTCCACCGGTGGCGGCGGTTTCGCCGCGCGCTTCGGTGCGGCCTTCTTCGCGGTGATGGCGGGGCGCAGAGGGACTACCTCTGCGAGCTGCGGACCCTTCTTCTTCGATGGCACGCGTGAATCCTGCTTCATGTCTCGCGTGGGAGGGAACCGCACCGAAGCCCGGTGCCCTCCACCAACGCCGAGCATGTCAGGTGCCCGACAGCCCCCCAGCCCCGCTGTCCGCTTCCCGGGCCAGGGTACTGGAATGACTCAGGGCCGGCGCTGGATGCGGCCGTCCTTGTCCAGGCTGTAGGGCTCCACGAGGGCGGCCTGCACCTTCTCCTGGTAGCCCTGCACGGCGAAGCCGCTCTCCGCCAGCGCCGCCAGCGCCACGGTCTGCACGCGGCGCGCGGTGTCCTCGGAGGTGAGCAGCTTGAGCAGGGGCTCGCGCGCCGGCTCGTGCTTCAGGGGCCCCAGGACGTTGATGGCGGCGATCTTCACGTCGTCGGACATGTCCTCCAGGAAGGGGAGGACGGCTGGGGCCACGCGCGGATCCTGCTTGCCCAGCACGTGGTGGAGCAGCACGACCTTCTTTTCCGGGTCGCGCGTGTAGCGGGTGGACAGGTGCTGGAGCGTGTCGGTGATGACGCCCATGAGCGCGTCCTCGGGCAGCAGCTCCTGGAGGATGCGCAGCGCCCAGGACGTGGCCTGATCGCTCGCCTTGAGGAAGGCGCTCACCGGCGCGACGGCGTCCTGGCCGAAGTGCTTGATCAGCTCGAACGTGTGCTCCTTCTCGTCCGCGTCGGTGGTGAGCGGGTCCACGGTGATGGTGAACCGGCTGAGCAGCACCGTGACGGCCTCGGGGAACTTCATCTCCCCCAGCTGCTGCAGTGCCTTCTGCCGCGTGGACGGCTCCCCGTACTTCTGGGTCACCTTGGACTTGAGCTTGAGGGCTTTTTCGGGGCCCGAGCCGCCCGTGAGGAAATCAAAGAGACCCATAGGTACGTACCCGCTCCGGATTCGGAAGAGTGGAGGCGCCATGTAGGACGGTGCGCCTTCCAGGACAAGTGGCAACGACAACTACAACGCTAGCTCCCGGCGAACGTCGCCCCGGTAGGCCCGCGCCAGCGTCTCCGCGGCGGCCCGGACCTCGTCCGTGGCCTCCTCGGGGACCTTCACCTGGAGCAGCAGGTACATGTCGCCCGGAGTGCCGCCCCGGAGCGACGGCACGCCGCGACCCTTGAGCCGCATCTTGCGGCCGGATTGTGAACCTGCGGGCACCTTCAGCGTCACCTCCCCCTGGAACGTAGGCACTCGCACCTCGCCGCCCAGCAGCGCCTCGGACACCGTCACCGGCAGGTCCAGATAGAGGTCGTCGCCCTCGCGGCGCACCAGCGGATGCTCGGCCACCTCCGTCTCGATGTAGAGGTCCCCCGGAGGGCCCCCCTGGATGCCCGCCGCGCCCTGGCCGGCCAGCCGCACCTTGGACCCCGTGACGACGCCCGCCGGAATCTTCACCGTCAGCCGGGTCGTCTCCTCCTTGATGCCGCTGCCGCCGCACTGCGAGCAGGGCTCCGGCGC
This sequence comes from Corallococcus sp. CA054B, assembly GCF_003611625.1. Lineage (NCBI taxonomy): Bacteria > Pseudomonadati > Myxococcota > Myxococcia > Myxococcales > Myxococcaceae > Corallococcus > Corallococcus sp. CA054B. Next base: position 24,462 of record NZ_RAVY01000004.1, on the reverse strand, counting down.
CTTCCCGCTGCCGCGGCAGGTGGGGCACACGCCGGACCCGCCGAACATGGCGCCGCCCCGCCGGGCCCGGCCGGTGCCGTTGCAGGTGGGGCACGTCACGAGCTTCCCGGTGTTGCCCTCGCCATGGCACTTGGAGCAGCGGCCCGGCCGCTGGAGCGTCAACGTGCGCTCGGTGCCGGTGACGGCCTCCGCGAGGGAGATCTGCACGCGGGTCGTCAGGTCATCGCCGCGCTCGGCCGCGGTGGACCGGCTGCCGCCCCGGCCCCGGCCGAAGAGGTCGTTGATGTCGAAGCCGCCGGCCCCGCCGCCTCCACCCGAGCGCCCGAAGATGTCGTTGAAGAGGTCCCCCAGGTCCACGCCCTCGGTGCTGAAGGGGATGCCGCCGCCCCCGCTGCCCCCGGCCGCCTGGGCGGCGCGGTACTGGCGATAGGCCGCGGCCTTCTTCTCATCGAAGCCGATCTTCTCCGCGTCCTCGCCGAACTCGTCGTAGAGCGCGCGCTTCTTCGGGTCGCCCAGCACCTCGAAGGCGGTGTTGATGCGCTTGAACTTCTCCTCCGCCCCCTTGTCGCCGGGGTTGACGTCCGGGTGGTGCTGGCGCGCCAGCTTCCGGAAGGCCTTCTTGAGGTCGTCCGCCGAGGCCGTCCGTGGCACGCCCAGAATCTGGTAGTAGTCGTCAGCCATAGGTCTTTACGGTGGTGCAGTACCCGACAAGGGAGAACGTAACCAGCGGTGCGGTGAGCGCCAGCACGGGATGTCCGGACAGCACCGCGATGGTTACAGTCGCCGCACGATGAGGAAGGCCATGCCAGCACCGCGCGCCCGCCGGAAGGCCCCCCTGTGGCTGGCATGCGGGCTGCTCCCTGCGGCTCTGGGGATCGCCCTGGGGTCCGGGGTGACCGCCCACGCCGCCCCCCCGCCGCCCGCTCCCGCCGTCGAAGAGGGCAGGGTGGTGGACCGCGTCGTGGCGGTCATCGAGGGCCAGGTCCTCACCCAGAGCGAGCTGGAGATGGAGGCGCGGGTGGCACTGATCCAGCGAGGGGCCGTGCATGCCGCCGCCCTGCCTCTGGACGAGCAGACGCTCCGGGGAGCCCTGGAGCTGTCCATCAACCAGCGCCTCCAGGTCCTGAGCGCGGACCGCCTGCAGGCCTTCCCGGCGGAGCCGGCGGAGGTGGAGGCCCGGCTGGACGCCGTCCGAGCGCGGCTGGGAGGAGAGGGGGCGCTCCAGCGTTTCCTGGACCGGCATGGCGTGGACCGGAATGCCCTGGAGGCCGTGCTGGCGCGGGGCCTGCGGGCGGAACGAATCCTCGACAGCCGCGTCCGGTTGAAGGCACAGGTGAGCGAGGCGGAGGTCCGTCACCACTATGACGCCCACCGGGACCTGTACCCCGGTGAGTTCGACCAGGCGGCGCGCACGGCCATCCGCGAGGAGCTGGTCCGGGCGCGCTACGGAGAGCTGGCGGCCCAGGCTCTGGCTGAAGTACGCAAGTCGGCGCAGGTGCGGCGGGTGGCGCCCTTCGCGCGGGAGGCACGGCGATGAGACGGCTGCGGGACGACGGGACGCCCGATAAGGGAAAGGGCTTCCTGATCCGGCAGATGACCGTGGACGACATGCCGGCGGTGATGGCGCTGGAGAAGGCGTCCTTCAAGAACCCCTGGTCCACGGAGCTGCTCGGGCGCGAGCTCCAGCACGACTGGTCCACCATCCTCCTCGTGGAGGAGCCCCTGCCCGAAGGCGGCGTCGCCCTGCTGGGCCTGGCCATCTTCTGGATCGTCCACGACGAGGTCCACGTCCTCAACGTCGCCACCGCCCCCGTGCACCGCCGCCGGGGCGTCGCGCGCACCGTGATGGAGGAAGTCCTCCGCCGGGGCGTGGCCCGCCGCTGCTCCCTGGCCACCCTGGAGGTGCGCCGGGGCAACGAGTCCGCCCTCAACCTCTACCGCTCGCTGGGCTTCCGGCCGGTCGGCATCCGCCCGAACTACTACGTGGACGAGGGCGAGGACGCGATCGTGATGGTCCTCGACTTCTAGGGCCGTAAGGGAGTAGAGCGTCCGCCCGTTGTCGTCGTCCCAGGTTTTTCGGGTGTGAAGGGATGCACCCGGGTCCTCTGGCCGGTTCTGGCCCAGGGGCAAGCCATGCTTGACACCCGGGGGGCCCTCCCTATACTCGCGGGCCTTTTGTGTAGCCTGTAGGTAGATATGCTCCGCTTTCGTGTAGCCGGACGCGGGGTTCCCACGAAGAAGAGGTTTCAGTGCCGACCATCAGCCAGCTCGTCCGCAAGGGCCGCGAGAAGCTCAACATCAAGGGCAAGAGCCCTGCCCTGAAGGAGTGCCCCCAGAAGCGCGGTGTTTGCACGCGCGTCTACACCACGACCCCGAAGAAGCCGAACTCGGCCCTCCGCAAGGTGGCCCGCGTGCGTCTCACCAACGGCATCGAGGTGACTTCCTACATCCCCGGCGTGGGTCACAACCTCCAGGAGCACTCGGTGGTCATGATCCGCGGTGGCCGTGTGAAGGACCTTCCGGGCGTTCGCTACCACATCATCCGCGGCACGCTGGACTCCGTGGGCGTTGCCGGTCGCAAGCAGAGCCGCTCCAAGTACGGCGCCAAGCGCCCGAGCTAGTTTCGGTTCTCCCGCGCGTCGTTGGCGCGGAACACCTTCGCGGTACCTGAAGCAGTGTTGGACGCTGGCCCCACACCCTGGGGAGTGTCCCTGGAAGTTCCAAGCAGTCGTTCTTGAAGCCCCTGAACAAGGCTTTCCTCCGAGCGAGGAGAGTGGGGCGTAAGGGAAGAGATGCCTCGTCGTCGCGTAGTCGCCAAGCGGAAGATTCTCCCGGATCCGAAGTTCCAGGACCGGCTCGTCACCAAGTTCGTCAACGACCTGATGCGCAAGGGGAAGAAGTCCATCGCGGAGGGCGTGTGCTACGGCGCCTTCGCCCTCATGGAGGAGCGCGCGAAGGAAGACCCCCTCAAGACGTTCAAGAAGGCCCTGGACAACGTCAAGCCCGTCCTCGAGGTGAAGAGCCGCCGCGTCGGTGGCGCCACCTACCAGGTTCCCGTGGAGGTCCGTCAGGACCGTCGCGTCGCGCTGGGCATGCGCTGGATCATCTCCTACGCCAAGGCGCGCGGTGAGAAGACCATGCAGGAGAAGCTGGCCGGCGAGATCATGGACGCCGCCAACAACCGCGGGAACGCGGTGAAGAAGCGTGAAGACACGCACAAGATGGCGGAAGCCAACAAGGCCTTCGCTCACTACCGCTGGTAGGTCCCGAAAGGGGCTTCGCGGTTGCCGCCCGGATGCGCTGCCAGCGTCCGGGCGGTTTCGTTTATCTGCCCTGGCAGAAGCCTAAGAGAAGTCCGGAAGGAACCGAGTCATGGCCCGTGAGTTCCCCCTCGAGCGCTACCGCAACATCGGCATCATGGCGCACATCGATGCCGGCAAGACGACCACCACCGAGCGGATCCTGTTCTACACAGGCGCCATCCACAAGATGGGCGAGGTGCACGAAGGCACCACCACCACGGACTGGATGGTCCAGGAGCGCGAGCGCGGCATCACCATCACCTCCGCGGCCATCAGCGCCTTCTGGGAGCGGATGGGCCAGCGCTACCGCGTGAACATCATCGACACGCCGGGGCACGTGGACTTCACCATCGAGGTGGAGCGCTCGCTGCGCGTGCTCGACGGCGCCATCGCCGTGTTCGACGCGGTCAACGGCGTGGAGCCGCAGTCGGAGACGGTGTGGCGCCAGGCGGACCGCTACAAGGTCCCGCGCATCTGCTTCATCAACAAGATGGACCGCGTGGGCGCGGACTTCGAGATGTCCGTCGGCACCATCAAGGAGAAGCTGGGCGCGCGTCCCGTGCGCATGCAGCTGCCCCTGGGCAGCGAGGACAAGCTCAAGGGCGTCATCGACCTGGTGCGCATGAAGGCGCTGGTGTTCCAGGACGCGGAGCAGGGCAGCCGCTTCGACATCGTGGACATCCCCGAGGAGTACCAGGAGGCCGCCGCGGCCGCGCGAGGGGAGCTGCTGGAGGCCGCCGCCGAGCAGGACGACGCGCTCACGGAGAAGTTCCTCAACGGTGACGAGCTCACCGAGGACGAGGTGCGCGGCGCCATCCGCAAGGGCTGTGTGGGGCTGAATCTCTTCCCGGTGTTCTGCGGCTCGTCGTTCCGCCACAAGGGCGTGCAGCCGCTGCTGGACGCGGTGGTGGACTACCTGCCCAGCCCGCTGGAAGTCCCGCCGATCCACGGCAAGACGCCCAAGGGCGAGGACGCCATCCGTGAGACGCGCGACGACGCGCCCTTCAGCGCGCTGGCGTTCAAGATCATGAACGACCCGTCCTTCTCCTCGCAGACGCTGACGTTCCTGCGCATCTACTCCGGGAAGCTGGAGGCGGGCACGGCGGTGTGGAACTCCGTGAAGGGCAAGCGCGAGCGCGTCAGCCGGCTCGTGCAGATGCGCGCGGACAAGAAGGACGAGCTGACGGAGTGCTACGCCGGCGACATCTGCGCGGTGGTGGGCCTGAAGCTGGCGACCACGGGCGACACGCTCTGTGACGACAAGCAGCCCGTCATCCTGGAGCGGATGGAGTTCCCGGAACCCGTCATCGACATCGCCATCGAGCCAAAGTCCACCGCGGACCAGGACAAGATCATCCAGGCCCTGCAGCGACTGGCCATGGAGGACCCCTCCTTCCGCGTGCGCACCAACGAGGAGACGGGCCAGACGCTGATCGCCGGCATGGGCGAGCTGCACCTGGAAATCATCGTCGACCGGCTCCTGCGCGAGTTCAAGGTGGACGCGAACATCGGCAAGCCGCAGGTGGCCTACCGCGAGACGGTGACCACGACGAAGGACGCGGAGGGCAAGTACATCCGCCAGGCGGGCGGCAAGGGGCAGTACGGCCACATCAACCTGCGCGTGTCCCCGAACGAGCCCGGCAAGGGCTTCGAGTTCGTCAGCACCATCACCGGCGGCGCCGTGTCCAAGGAGTTCGTGGACGCCGCGCGCGACGGCGCGAAGGAGGCCATGCAGAACGGCCCCGTCGCCGGCTACCCCATGGTGGACGTGAAGGTGGAGGCCTACGACGGCTCCATGCACGACGTGGACTCGTCGGAGATGGCCTTCAAGATCGCCGGGTCCATGGCCTTCAAGGACGCGGTCCGCGCGGCGAACCCCGTCCTGCTGGAGCCCATCATGGCCACGGAGGTCGTCACCCCGGAGGCCGCCATGGGCGACGTCATCGGCGACCTGAACGGCCGGCGCGGCAAGATTCTGGGCATGACGCCCCGGCCTGGCGGCGTGCAGGCCATCCAGGCGGAGGTGCCCCTGGCCGCCATGTTCGGGTACTCGACCGACCTGCGGAGCAAGAGCCAGGGAAGGGCGACCTACACCATGCAGTTCAAGCACTACGCACCGGCGCCGAAGTCAGCGCTCAACCCGAGCTACTGACCTCCCGCCCGCCAGGGGAGCCGCCGGGCGAATTCTGTTGACGTTCCAGCAGCTTTGAAGCACACGCAGCACCCCTCGGAAGTTCTCCCGAAGTCCTATACCGCCGGGGTTGCACCGGCGGCGTCGTGAGGAGCGGTTCATGTCCAAGGAAAAGTTCGATCGCAGCCTGCCCCACGTGAACATCGGAACGATTGGGCACGTGGACCACGGCAAGACGTCGCTGACGGCGGCCATCACCAAGGTGCTGGCGAAGACGGGCGGCGCCACGTTCCTGGCGTACGACCAGATTGACAAGGCGCCGGAAGAGCGCGAGCGCGGCATCACCATCTCCACGGCGCACGTGGAGTACAAGACGAAGAACCGTCACTACGCGCACGTCGACTGTCCGGGGCACGCCGACTACGTGAAGAACATGATCACGGGCGCGGCGCAGATGGACGGCGCCATCCTGGTGGTGTCGGCGGCGGACGGCCCGATGCCGCAGACGCGCGAGCACATCCTGCTGGCGCGCCAGGTGGGCGTGCCCTACATCGTGGTCTTCCTGAACAAGGTGGACCTGCTGGACGACCCCGAGCTGCGTGAGCTCGTGGAGATGGAAGTCCGCGATCTGCTCAAGAAGTACGAGTTCCCGGGCGACACCATCCCCATCATCCCTGGCTCCGCGGTGAAGGCGCTGGAGGGTGACACCAGCGACATCGGCGAGCCGGCCGTCCTGAAGCTGATGGAGGCGGTGGACGCCTACATCCCGACGCCGCAGCGCGCGACGGACAAGCCCTTCCTGATGCCGGTGGAAGACGTCTTCTCCATCGCCGGCCGTGGCACGGTGGCGACGGGTCGCGTGGAGCGCGGCATCATCAAGGTGGGCGAGGAAGTCGAAGTCGTCGGCCTGCGCGCGACGCAGAAGACGGTGGTGACGGGCGTGGAGATGTTCCGCAAGCTGCTGGACGAGGGCCGGGCGGGCGATAACATCGGCGCGCTGGTCCGTGGCCTCAAGCGCGAGGACATGGAGCGCGGCCAGGTGCTGGCGAAGCCGGGCAGCATCACGCCGCACACGAAGTTCAAGGCGCAGATTTACGTGCTGTCGAAGGAAGAGGGCGGCCGCCACACCCCGTTCTTCAAGGGGTACCGTCCGCAGTTCTACTTCCGCACCACGGACGTGACGGGCACGGTGAAGCTGCCGGACAACGTCGAGATGGTCATGCCGGGCGACAACATCGCCATCGAGGTGGAGCTCATCACCCCGGTCGCGATGGAGAAGGAGCTCCGGTTCGCTGTTCGTGAAGGCGGCCGCACGGTGGGCGCGGGCGTCGTGGCGGAAATCATCGCGTAGTTCTCAGGCTGCCAGCTCTCCGGGAGGGCCCTTGAGGGCTGTTCCGGGGAGCCGGTGGAAATCCAGTTGCAACCCATGGGGTGTGGTGGTACACACCGCGCCCCTTCGTTCCGAAGAAACGGTTCTCTGAAATCCAGGCGTTGACGGGCGTACCGCCTCACGGTTCCCAGAGGTCGTTCAAAGAGGTTCTTGCGAATGGCGACACAGAAGATCCGCATCCGGCTGAAGGCGTACGACTCGAAGCTCCTGGACCAGAGTGCTGGGGAGATCGTCGAGACGGCCAAGCGCACGGGCGCCAAGGTGGCCGGTCCGATCCCCCTGCCGACGCGCATCAACAAGTTCACCGTGTTGCGTTCGCCGCACGTGGACAAGAAGAGCCGCGAGCAGTTTGAGATCCGCACGCACAAGCGCCTGCTCGATATCCTCGAGCCGACCCAGCAGACGCTGGACGCGCTGATGAAGCTGGATCTGTCTGCCGGCGTTGACGTCGAGATCAAGTCCTAGGAAGCGGGATGGCGTCGGAGTGGTTTCACTCTGACCCCCGAGGAAAGTGCCATGGCGAAGTTTGACGTAGTCGACCTGGATTTGAAGAAGGTGTCGGAGATCGAGCTCTCCGACGAGATCTTCGGCGCTGAGCCGAACACCCACCTGTTCTACGAGGTGGCGAAGATGCAGCAGATCAACCGGCGCCGGGGCACGGTCGGGGTGAAGAACACCTCGCTCGTCAGCGGCGGCGGCAAGAAGCCCTGGAAGCAGAAGGGCACCGGACGCGCCCGCCAGGGCTCGATCCGCGCCTCCCACTGGGTGGGCGGCGGCAAGGCGATGGCCCCCAAGGCCCGTGACTACTTCTACCGGCCGCCCCGCAAGGTCCGCCGCGGTGCCCTGCGCGCCGTGCTGTCCCTGCGCGCCCGGGAGAAGCAGCTCATCATCGTGGACGGCTTCAAGCTGGACGCCCCGAAGTCCAAGCAGGCCTTGGAGGTGCTCACGCGCCGTCTGAAGCTCCAGAACGCGCTGGTCATCGACGAGCGTGGCAACACCAACCTGCACCGCAGCGTGCGCAACCTGGCGAAGTTCGACGTGCTGCCGCCCGAGGGTCTCAACCTCGAGTCCGTGCTCAAGCACTCGCACGTCGTCCTGACTTCCGCCGCCGCGAAGGCGCTCGAGGGGTCCCTGTCATGAACCTGAACGACGTCATCAAGGGCCCGCTCATCACGGAGAAGCTGGACAAGGCCCGTGAGAAGTTCCGCCAGTACTCGTTCATCGTGGACCGCAAGGCCACGAAGCACGACGTGTCCCGCGCGGTGCAGTCCCTGTTCAAGGTCACGGTGGAGGGTGTTCGCACCAACATCGTGCGTGGCAAGACGAAGCGGGTGGGCAAGAGCATCGGCCAGCGCCCCAACTTCAAGAAGGCGGTCGTCACCCTCAAGGAAGGTGACAAGATCGAACTCTTCGAAGGGGGAGCGGTCTGACGCCACTGGCGACAGATCCGCCTGAGAGGAACACACCATGGGCATCAAGAAGTACAAGCCGACAAGCGCCGCCCGCCGTCTGATGACGGTGTCCGACTTCGCGGACATCACCAAGGACTCGCCGGAGAAGGCCCTGACCGAGCCGCTCAAGCGCTCGGGTGGCCGCAACGTTCACGGCCACATCACCCGTCGTCACCAGGGTGGCGGTCACAAGCGTCGCTACCGCACCATCGACTTCAAGCGTCGTGACAAGGACGGCGTGCCGGCCAAGGTGGTCGCGGTCGAGTACGACCCGAACCGCACGGCCAACATCGCCCTTCTGCACTACGCGGACGGCGAGAAGCGCTACATCCTGGCCCCCGTGGGCCTGAGCGTGGGCGACACCGTGTTCGCTGGCGCCACCGCCGACATCCGGCCGGGCAACAGCCTGCCGCTGCAGAACATCCCGGTGGGTACGGTCATCCACAACGTGGAGCTGAAGCCGGGCCGTGGCGCCCAGGTCATCCGCTCCGCCGGGACCTCGGGTCAGCTGATGGCCAAGGAAGACCGTTACGCCCAGGTCCGCATGCCTTCCGGCGCCGTGCGCAAGGTGCTCATCGAGTGCCGCGCCACCGTCGGCCAGGTGGGCAACATCGAGCACGAAATCATCCGTATCGGTAAGGCGGGTAAGAGCCGTTGGCTGGGCATCCGGCCCACCGTCCGCGGTCTGGCCATGAACCCTGTCGACCACCCGCACGGTGGTGGTGAGGGTAAGTCCGGCCAGGGTAACCCGCACCCGGTGTCTCCGTGGGGCAAGAAGACCAAGGGCCTCACCACGCGCACCAACAAGCGCACCGACAAGTTCATCGTGAGCGGCCGCCGCCAGGGCGCGCGCAGCCAGTAAGAGGATTTGAAACATGGCTCGTTCGATCAAGAAGGGTCCGTTCGTAGACGATCACCTCCTCAAGAAGATCGAGGGGATGATCGCGGCGAACAAGAAGGCGGTCGTCAAGACCTGGTCCCGGCGCTCCACGATTCTCCCTGAGTTCGTGGGTCACACCTTCGCCGTGCACAACGGCAAGAAGTTCATTCCGGTGTTCGTGACGGAGAACATGGTGGGCCACAAGCTCGGCGAGTTCGCTCCTACGCGCACCTTCGGCGGGCACTCGGCGGAGAAGAAGGTCGCCAAGGCCCCGGGCAAGTAGCCCGTACCTACGCCTGAGAGCCTGAGGAGATGACCATGGAGTCGACTGCACATCTGCGTCACCTGCGCATGAGCCCGCGCAAGCTGTCCCTCGTCGCGGCGCTCATCCGGGGCAAGCCCGTCGAGGCCGCCCTGAACATCCTGAAGTTCACCCCGCGCGCTGCTGCGCGGCCGGTGGAGAAGCTCATCAAGAGCGCCGTTGCCAACGCGACGGACCTGTCCAAGGGCCAGGTCGACGTGGATACCCTCTACGTCAAGACCATCTCCGTGGACCAGGCCGCCACCCAGCGCCGGTTCATGCCGCGCGCCATGGGGCGCGCGACGCCCATCCAGAAGAAGTCTGCCCACGTCCACGTCGTGCTGGCCGAGGCCAAGAAGTAGGACCCGTCGGGCCCTGCCCGGACGCACCAAGGAGATTCAGTTTGGGACAGAAAGTACATCCGATTGGGTTCCGGCTCGGCGTCATCAAGACCTGGGACTCCAAGTGGTTCGAGCACAAGAACTACGCTCAGTGGCTCCACGAAGACATCCGCATCCGCGAGTTCGTCAAGAAGTCGCTGAACCACGCGGGCGTGTCCAAGGTGGAGATTGAGCGCGCCGCCAACAAGGTGAAGGTCAACGTCCACACCGCGCGTCCGGGCATCGTCATCGGCAAGCGCGGCGCTGGCATCGAGACCGTCAAGAAGGACCTCCAGCAGTTCACCAAGAACGAGGTCTTCCTGAACATCGTCGAGGTCCGCAAGGCCGAGACCGACGCGCAGCTCGTGGCGGAGAACATCGCCACGCAGCTCGAGCGCCGCATCGCCTTCCGCCGCGCCATGAAGAAGGCGCTGCAGACCGCGATGAAGTTCGGGGCCAAGGGCATCCGCGTGGCCTGCTCTGGCCGCCTGGGTGGCGCCGAGATGGCCCGCTACGAGTGGTACCGCGAGGGCCGCGTGCCCCTGCACACCCTCCGCGCGGACATCGACTTCGGTTTCGCCGAGGCCAAGACGACCTACGGCAAGATTGGCTGCAAGGTCTGGATCTGCAAGGGCGAGGTCCTCCCCGGCAAGGGCGGCCACTCCCCCCAGGCCACCAACCGGTAAGACGCCCCTGTGGGGCGGGCCCTAAGAAGCCCGCCCTGCACGCGAGGCACGAAGGACATCGACCATGCTTCAGCCTGCTCGAACCAAGTACCGCAAGATGCAGAAGGGCCGCATGTTCGGCTCGGCCCACCGCGGCAGCGACCTCACCTATGGTGAGTTCGGCCTGGTGAGCCTCCAGCCGGGCTGGATCACCTCGCGCCAGATTGAGGCGGCCCGTATCGCGATGACCCGCCACGTGAAGCGCGGCGGCAAGATCTGGATCCGGATCTTCCCGGACAAGCCCATCACGAAGAAGCCCGCCGAAACCCGTATGGGTACCGGTAAGGGTGGCGTGGAGTACTACGTCGCGGTCGTCAAGCCGGGACGCGTGCTCTACGAGATGGAGGGCATGACGCAGGAGATCGCCACCGGTGCGCTGAAGCTGGCGCAGGCGAAGCTGCCGGTGCTCACCAAGATCGTGCGCCGCAGCGAGCTCTCGCTGTAGTCACGCACCGCCGGGACGGGCGCTCCACCTGGTGACAGGGGAGGGCGCCCGCATCCCGCGCCGAGGAGACCAAGATGGCGACTGCGAAGGAACTGAAGGAACTGTCGACGGACGACCTGCAGAACCGCGCGAAGGAACTGCGCGACACGCTGGTCCAGGATCGACTCAAGCGTCGGACCGGCTCGCTGGACAGCCCTGCTGAGGGCGTGCAGCACCGCCGTGATCTGGCCCGCATCCTCACCGTCCTGGGCGAGAAGGCCCGGGCCGCGAAGGCGGGGTAGTAGTAGCAGTGCATCCGCGGGCATCCGGGCTCACCCGGGTGTCCGTGGCCATCCGGGCAGAGGGCCCGGGTGCATGACAGACAGTGAGAACCAACATGGCTGAAGCGACCGAAACGCCCGCTGCCGAGACCTCCACCCGGGGTCGTCCCAAGACCCGCGTGGGCATCGTCACCTCCAACAAGATGCAGAAGACGGTGGTCGTCACCGTCCAGCGTCGTGCTCCCCACCCGAAGTACGGGAAGATCATGAGCCTGCGCGAGAAGTACAAGGCGCACGTCGAGGATCACGACTACCCGAAGAAGGTCACCATCAACGAGGGTGACCGGGTGCGCATCGCCGAGACCAAGCCCGCTTCGAAGGACAAGCGTTGGCGCGTGGTCGAGGTGTTGGAGAAGAGCAAGAACGTCTAGGTAGGCCACACCGCGTCCGTGCGCCATGAAGCGCGTGGACGGGTTCGAGCAAGAGGAGACTTCACATGATTCAGATGCAGAGTGTGCTCGATGTGGCCGACAACTCGGGCGCCAAGAAGGTGTTTTGCATCAAGGTTCTCGGCGGCTCCAAGCGCAAGTACGCCTCCATCGGCGACGTCATCGTCGTGTCGATCCGCGAGGCCCTGCCCAACTCCAAGGTGAAGAAGGGTGACGTGGCCAAGGCCGTCATCGTCCGCACCCGTCGCGAGGTGGGTCGTGCGGATGGCAGCTACATCAAGTTCGACGGCAACTCGGCGGTCCTCATCAACAAGGACCTGGAGCCCATCGGGACGCGCATCTTTGGGCCGGTGGCCCGTGAGCTGCGTGCCCGCAAGTTCATGAAGATCATCTCGCTGGCGCCCGAGGTCCTCTAAGAGGACGCAGGCCTGACGGCGAACAGCCAGAGTGAGGAAGCCATGCAGAAGCTGAAAGTCGGTGACACCATCCAGGTCATCTCCGGGTCTGAGCGCTCGGAGAAGACGCCGGCGACCAAGCGCGGCAAGGTGCTGAAGGTTGACCGGGAGGCGGGCCGCGTGACGGTCGAGGGCCTGCGCCTGGTCAAGCGCCACCTGCGCAAGACGCCGCAGTCCCCCGAGGGCGGCATCATCGAGAAGCCGGGCACCATCGCGCTCTCGAACGTCCAGGTGGTCTGCGCCAAGTGCGACAAGCCGACCCGCGTCGGCATCCGCAAGGAGGGTGAGTCCTCCAAGCGGTTCTGCAAGCAGTGTGACGCCCTGATTGACTAGGGGGCGGTGTTCGGGCATGTATGCGCGCCCCTTGCCCCACCTCGTGGTGGAGCAAGCGGGCGTGCACGTCCAGAGGGCTGAAATGGTTGAGCCCTCTGGGTGTTTCCACGTTCTAGACGCAGGACTGATCGGGCGCGCTGGGTCCATGACGGCGTTCCGAAGCAGGGGAATGAAAGATGGCTGACGAGAAGAAGGCCGACTCGAAGGAAAAGAAGAGCAAGAAGCGCGGCAAGGAAGAAGCCAAGAAGGTCGGCTTCGCCGCGAACATCGAGGAGGGCCTGAAGGCCCGCTCGGCGCGCCTCAAGGACCGCTTCCGCGCGGAAGGTGTTCCTGCGCTGATGAAGGAGCTGGGGCTCGGGAACCCCATGGAAGTGCCGCGGCTGGAGAAGATCGTCGTCAACATGGGTCTGGGCGAGGCGCTCGCCAACAACAAGATCCTGGAGTCGGCGGTGGACCAACTGGCTGCCATCACCGGTCAGAAGCCGGTCGTGACGCGCGCGCGCAAGTCCATCGCGAACTTCAAGCTGCGCCAGGGCCAGGCCATCGGTGCCGCCGTCACGCTGCGCGGCGACCGCATGTTCGAGTTCATGGACCGCCTCATCACCGTCGCGCTGCCGCGCGTGCGTGACTTCAAGGGTGTGTCCCCCAAGGCTTTTGACGGGAAGGGCAACTACACGCTCGGCGTGCGCGAGCAGATCATCTTCCCGGAAATCAACTACGATCAGATCGAAAAGGTGAAGGGGCTCAACATCAGCTTCGTCACCACCGCCCGGAACGACGAGCAGGGCCTCGCGCTGATGCGTCACTTCGGCATGCCGTTCCGTCAGTAACCGAGCCCAGGACTCCCATCGATCATGGCCAAGCTCTCCAAGATTGCCCAGGCGAAGCGCAAGCTGAAGTTCCCCGTGCGTCAGTACAACCGCTGCGGTCTCTGCGGTCGTCCTCGCGCCTTCCTGCGCAAGTTCAAGATGTGCCGTATCTGCCTGCGTCACCGCGCCCTGCGCGGTGAGATCACCGGCGTCACCAAGTCGTCCTGGTAGACGTTGGACCCGGACCCTCGTCCCTGCCCTGAAAAGGGCAGGGCGGTGCCCGGTTGAAGTAGAAGGGAAGTGGCGGTCGTCGCGAACCCCCGGGATGGGCCCGGCAGGCGCGGTGGCCGCGAATGCGGTGAGTCCCCTGGGGGCCGCTGCTTTGCTTGAAGGTGCTTCATGCCGGTCAATGATCCCGTCGGCGACATGCTGACCCGCCTGCGCAACGCCTCGCGTGCGCGGCACGACAAGGTCGTCATCCCCCACTCGAAGCTCAAGGTGGAGATCGTCAAGGTCCTCAAGGACGAGGGCTACATCGGGGATTTCACCATCCACGAGGTCGCGCCGCAGAACGAGATCACCGTTCAGCTGAAGTACGGCCCGGACCGCAGCCCGGCCATCACCGGCATTCGCCGTGTGTCGAAGCCTGGTCTGCGTCGCTACGTCGCGGTGCGCGACATCCAGCCGGTGCTCGGTGGCATGGGCATCTCCATCCTCTCCACCTCGCGCGGCATCTTGGTGGACACCGAGGCCCGGAAGCAGAAGGTCGGCGGCGAGCTGCTCTGCACGGTCTACTAGCCAGGAGCCTGGGTGAGGCGCCCCGCGAGGAGCGCGCCCCGGGCGACGACAGCACGAGGCAATCATGAGTCGGATTGGAAAACTGGCGATCAAGCTTGGCGACAAGACGAAGGTCAACGTCGCCAACCAGCAGGTCAACTTCGAAGGCCCCAAGGGCAAGCTGTCCGTCAAGCTCCCCGCCAAGGTGAAGGTGGAGGTGAAGGACGGCCAGGTGACGGTGCAGCGTGAGGATGACTCGCGCGAGGCCCGCAGCCTGCACGGCCTGACGCGGACCATCCTCGCCAACGCGGCGAAGGGCGTGTCCACGGGCTTCGAGAAGCGTCTCGACATCCGCGGCGTCGGTTTCCGCGCGGAAGTGAAGGGCAAGGCCATCCACTTCTCGCTCGGCTACTCCCACCCGGTGGTGTTCAACCTGCCGGAGGGCGTGACGGCGGAAGTCGACAAGACCTCCCGCACCGAGGACAGCCTTCCCACGGTGGGGCTCACGCTCCGCTCGGCGGACAAGGAAGTCCTGGGTGCCACGGCGGTCAACATCCGCTCGCTGCGTCCGCCGGAGCCCTACAAGGGCAAGGGCATCAAGTACGCCGAGGAGCGCATCCGTCGCAAGGAGGGCAAGACCGGTACGACCTAGTCGTCGCCGCGTCTTCGCCGAGCATTCAACCCCGCCGGACCTTGAGGTCTGGCGGAATCATCCGGCGGCGGAAGGCCGCATCGCCGCCGGACGGAAAAGGAAGCAGCCATGTCCAAGACTGTCGATCAGCGCCTCAAGAGGAAGAACCGCATCCGCAAGAAGCTCTCCGGAACCACGGAGCGCCCGCGGCTGTCGGTCTACAAGAGCCTCAAGCACATCTACGCGCAGGTGGTGGACGACTCCACCGGCCGCACGCTGGCGTTCGCTTCGTCCCTGTCCAAGGAGCTGAAGGGCAAGGACGAGGGCGACAAGAAGGCCGACGCGAAGCGCGTGGGCTCCCTCATCGCGGAGAAGTGCAAGGCCGCCAACGTCGATGCGGTGGTGTTTGACCGCAACGGCTTCCCTTACCATGGGCGCATCGCCGCCGTGGCTGACGCCGCGCGCGAGGCCGGCCTGAAGTTCTAGGTACCAGAAAGGAATTCCTCAAGTGGCAACTCCGATCAATCCGAACGATCTGGACCTGACCGACCGCGTGGTGAACATCAACCGCGTGGCCAAGGTGGTGAAGGGTGGCCGCCGGTTCTCGTTCGCCGCGCTTGTCGTGGTGGGCGATGGCAACGGTCACGTGGGCGTGGGCCTGGGCAAGGCCAACGAAGTCCCCGAGGCCATCCGCAAGGGTGGTGAGAACGCGAAGAAGAACCTGTTCCGCGTTCCTCGCATGGGCCACACCATCCCGCACGAGATCCTGGGGCACTTCGGTGCCGGCTGGGTGCTCCTGAAGCCTGCCTCTGAAGGTACGGGCGTCATCGCCGGTGGTGCGGTGCGCGCGGTGCTGGAGGCGGCGGGCATCCGCAACATCCTGACCAAGAGCCAGGGTTCGCGGAATCCTCACAACGTGCTGAAGGCCACGGTTGCGGGCCTGAAGCTGCTGCGTAGCGCGGAGCAGGTCGCGCGGCTGCGTGGCAAGGACGTCGAGACCCAGAAGCTCGCGGGCGAGGCGAGGGGCTAGTCATGGCGCTCAAGGTTAAGCTGACGAAGAGCTTCTCGGGGTCTTCCGAGGACATGCTGGCCACCATCAAGGGCCTCGGTCTGAAGAAGTTCGGCGACGAGCGGCTGTTGAAGGACACCCCGGCGGTGCGCGGCATGGTGTTCAAGGTGAAGCACCTGGTCTCCCTGGAGACGGTCAGCCAGGAGGCCCCGGCGCCCAAGCGCCGCAAGCCCCGGAAGATTGTCGCCCGGGACCGCGCCCTGGAGCGCCTGGCCGCCACGGCCAAGGCCTGAGAACTGAGGATCCAACATGAGCATCCTGACCAATCTGAAGCGCCCTGAGGGCTCCTGGCACCGCAAGAAGCGCGTGGGCCGTGGCCAGGGTAGCGGCCTGGGCAAGACGGCCGGCCGCGGCGGCAAGGGCCAGAAGGCCCGCTCCGGCAACATGCGGTTCGAAGGCTTCGAAGGCGGCCAGAGCCCGCTGCAGCGCCGCCTGCCGAAGTTCGGCTTCAACCCGCCCAACCGCACCACCTACGCGGTGGTGAACCTGGGCGACCTGGAGCACACGTTCGACGCTGGCGCCACGGTGGACGAGGCCGCGCTGAAGCAGGCGGGCCTGGTCAAGGGCCGTTATGATGGCGTGAAGGTCCTGGCTCACGGCGAGCTCGCCAAGAAGCTCACCGTGAAGGTGAACAAGGTGTCCGCGGCGGCTCGCGAGAACATCGAGAAGGCGGGCGGCTCCGTGGAGGAGCTCCCTCTGGTGGCGCACAAGCCGGAGTCGGCCGCCAAGGCCCACGCCGGCAAGGGCGTCAAGGCTCCTCGCCAGCCCCGGGCGTAGGCGTGACCGGCGCGCATCACGGTGATGTGGTGCGCGCCCCCAGCCTTGTGTAGGCTTCCGCGCCCCTTTCCGGAACCGGAGAGGGGCGTTTGTTGTTGCTGGCAGAACCTCTTGAAGAGGATGGCATTACCGTGGCCTTGAACGCCTTCGCCAACGTCTTCCGCATCGCGGAGCTGCGCAGCCGGCTTGCGTACACGCTCGTGCTGCTGTCCGTCTACCGCATCGGCATCTTCATCAACACGCCGGGCGTGGACCGCTCCGCGATGAACGCGTTCATGGACGCCCAGAAACAATCGGGCGGCCTCGTGTCGCTGTTCAACCTCTTCTCCGGCGGCGCGCTGGAGCAGATGTCCATCTTCGGTCTGGGCATCATGCCGTACGTGAGCGCCTCCATCATCATCCAGCTCCTGGCGGTGGTGGTGCCCAGCCTGGAGCGCCTGCAGAAGGAAGGCGCCGCGGGCCGCCAGAAGATCAACCAGTACACGCGCTACGGCACCATCGCGCTGTCCATCGTGCAGGGCGTGGGCATCTCGCGCTGGCTGGCCTCGCTGGGCCGCTCCGACGCGGGGCAGGGTGGCTTCAACCAGGTGGTGGTTCCCAACGACAACCTCTGGTTCACCTTCATGACGGTGGTCAGCCTCACGGCGGGCACTGCCTTCATCATGTGGCTGGGCGAGCGCATCACGGAGCGCGGCATCGGCAACGGCATCTCGCTCATCATCTTCGCGGGCATCGTGGCTCGCGTGCTGCCCGGCGCGAAGACGCTGCTGGACCTGACGACGCAGGAGATCGTGAACGTGGCCGCGGTGCTGGGCCTGATCTTCTTCATGCTCCTCATCATCGGCGTGGTGGTCTACGTGGAGCGGGGCATGCGGCGCGTGCCCATCCAGTACGCCAAGCGCATGGCGGGCCGGCGTATGTTCGCGGGTCAGGCGACCTACTTCCCCATGAAGGTGAATGCCTCGGGCGTGATTCCCCCCATCTTCGCCGGCGCGGTGCTGTCCTTCCCGGCGACCCTGGGCGCGTGGTTCCCCTTCCTGCAGGGCTTCCAGCGCAGCATCGAGGGCAACCTCTGGGTCTACAACGGCCTGTTCGTGCTGCTGGTGGTGTTCTTCTCCTACTTCTACACGGCGCTGACCTTCCGGCCGGATGACGTGGCGGACAACATCAAGAAGCAGGGTGGCTACATCCCCGGCATCCGCCCGGGCCGCCAGACGGCGGAGTTCATCGAGCGCACGCTCAACCGCCTCACGTTCGGTGGCGCCATCTACCTGGCCATCATCTGCGTGATTCCGTCGGTCATCAGCAGCGTGCTCGGCGTGCAGTTCACGTTCGGCGGCACGGCGCTCCTCATCGTTGTGGGCGTGGCGCTGGACACGGTGCAGCAGATCGAAGGCCACCTCATCAGCCGCAACTACGAAGGCTTCGCGGGTCCGCGCGGTCCGCGCATCCGCGGCCGGGTTCGCGTGGCGGCCTGACAGCGGTCGGTTGTGTTCCGGGCGCCTCTCCCCAATGGTGGGGAGGGGCGCCTCGTCGTTCAAGGGTGGACGTAGGTACAAAGGAGCGACATGAACCTCATCCTCTTGGGGCCGCCGAACGCCGGGAAGGGAACCCAGGCGAAGAAGCTCTACGCGGACTTCCAGATCCCGCAGATCTCCACCGGCGACATCCTGCGCAAGGCCGTCAAGGATGGCACGCCGCTGGGCAAGGTGGCCGGGCCGCTGATGGCCGCGGGGCAGTATGTCCCGGACGATGTCGTCATCGGCATCGTGGAGGAGCGGCTGAAGGAGTCGGACGTGGCCCAGGGCTTCGTGCTCGACGGCTTTCCCCGCACCCCGGGACAGGCGGACGCGCTGGACCGGATGCTGGAGCGGCTGGGCAAGCAGCTGAATGCGGTCGTGTCGCTCGAGGTCCCGCACTCGACGCTGGTCGAGCGTGGCTCCGGCCGGCGCGTGTGCCCCAATGACGGGGCCGTCTACCACGTCACCCAGAGCCCTCCGAAGCGGGCGGGCCTGTGCGACAAGTGCAGCACGGAACTCGTTCAGCGTCCGGATGACACGCCGGAAGTCATCGAGAGGCGCCTGCAGAAGTACGACGCGGAGACGTCCCCCCTGAAGGACTTCTACGCGAAGAAGGGGCTGCTCAAGAGCGTGGACGGCGTCGGGTCTCCGGAGGGCATCTACGAGGAGATCAAGAAGGCCGCTGGTCGTCCTGCCTGAGCCTGGGGCAGCCAGCGAGGCGAGGGCAGGGCTGGTCCGGACTGCCGCCCCACCGGTCACGGGTTCCTGACAGAGCAGCGGGCCGGTAGGAAAAGGGGCATGAACCCGGTGGAACTCAAGAGTCCGGATGAGATCGCCCTGATGCGGGACGCGGGGCGGATCGTTTGTGAGATCCTGGACGAACTCGAGAAGGCAGTGGCCCCGGGTGTCTCCATCTGGGAACTGGACGTCCTGGCGGAACAGCTCATCGCCAAGAAGGGCGCCCGGTCGGCGTTCAAGGGCTACCACGGGTTTCCGGGCGTTCTCTGCGCCTCCGTGAACCAGGAGGTCGTCCATGGTATCCCCGACCGGAAGCGCCGGTTGGTGGCCGGGGACCTGATGAAGCTGGACTTCGGGGTGGTTTACCGGGGCTTCTTCGGGGACTCGGCGCGCACGGTGCCGGTGGGGAAGGTGACGCCAGAGGCCCAGGCCCTGGTGGACGCCACCCGGCAGTCCCTGGAGAAGGCCATCCAGGTGATGCAACCGGGCAACCGGATTGGCGACATTGGCCATGCGGTGCAGAGCCACGTGGAGGCGCGGGGGTTTTCCGTGGTCCGGGACTTCACGGGGCACGGGATTGGCCGGAAGCTGCACGAGCCGCCGCAGGTGCCCAACTACGGGCAGGCGGGCTCCGGGATGAAGCTGCGGCCAGGCATGGTCCTGGCGGTGGAACCGATGGTGAACCAGGGGACTCCCGACGTGGAGGTCCTGGAGGACGAGTGGACGGCCGTCACCGTGGACGGCAAGTTGTCCGCCCACTTCGAGCACACCATCCTGATCTCGGAGCGGGGGCCGGAAGTGCTGACCCGGCGTCGATGAGGGCCCCCAGACGCCGGGTGAAATAGGGTGATGTCAGAGGGTGTTGATAGAGGTCCAGATTTCAGATCGCGCGGCGCTTGCTACTTACGGACCAAAGTGTTATCCCGCCGCGCTTCCAGAAGGTTCGTGGTCCGGGAAGAAGGTTGACGCTTGCCGAAGGATGATTCCATCGAAGTCGAGGGGACCGTCATGGAACCCCTACCGAACGCGATGTTCCGCGTGGTGCTGGACAACGGCCACAAGGTGCTCGCGCACATCTCGGGTAAGATGCGGATGCACTTCATCCGTATCCTTCCGGGCGACAAGGTGAAGGTCGAGTTGTCGCCGTATGACCTGACCCGTGGACGGATCACGTACCGGGCCAAGTAATTCGCGCCGGCCGCCTGTGCGGACCGGCTGTTGTGCTTTTCACCGCTGCTGAAGGAAGGAAGTTCGCTCCATGAAGGTTCGGGCGTCCGTCAAGAAGATCTGCGACAAGTGCAAGGTTGTTCGCCGCAAGGGCATCGTGCGCATCATTTGCGCCTCCAACCCCCGGCACAAGCAGCGCCAGGGCTAAGAGTCCTTAAGGGACTCTTGCCTCAGACCAACTCCACAACGAAGGAAGACCGAAGATGGCTCGTATCGCCGGCATCGATCTGCCGCCCAACAAGCGTGCGGTGATCTCGCTTCAGTACATCTACGGGATCGGTAACAAGACCGCGCACGACATCATCGAGGCGGCGGGCATCGATCTCACCACCCGGACCAAGGACCTCACCGAGGACCAGGCTCGAAAGATCCGCGAGATCATCGAGGCCAACTACAAGGTCGAGGGCGACCTCCGGCGTGAGGTGACCATGAACATCAAGCGGCTGATGGACCTGGGTTGCTACCGGGGTCTGCGTCACCGCAAGGGTCTTCCGGTCCGCGGCCAGCGCACCCACACCAACGCGCGCACCCGCAAGGGTCCCAAGCGCGGCATCGTTCGCGCGAAGCCGGCCGCTCCGGCCCGCTAAACCCTCTGGCGCCCGCTGCTTCGCTTCGTGTGAGGCGCGGGCGTTGATCACCTACTCCCAGGAGCAGCGATTCACATGGCTGACGAGATCAATACCGCCGCCGCGCCGGCCGGTGCCGAGGGTGGCGAGACCCCTGCGGCGAAGAAGAGCAAGCGCAAGGGCAAGAAGAACATCCTCAACGGCGTGGTCCACATCCAGTCCACGTTCAACAACACCATCATCACGATCACGGACGTGTCCGGGAACGTGATCTCCTGGTCGTCGGCCGGGGCGCGCGGCTTCAAGGGCAGCCGCAAGTCCACGCCGTTCGCGGCGCAGGTGGCCGCTGGCGACGCCGCGGCGAAGGCGATGGAGCACGGCCTGAAGACCGTGACGGTGTTCGTGAAGGGCCCGGGCGCGGGCCGTGAGTCGGCGCTGCGCGCGCTGGCCGCCGCCGGCCTGAAGATCAGCCTCATCCGCGACGTGACGCCCATCCCGCACAACGGCTGCCGTCAGCCCAAGCGCCGCCGCGTCTAATCACCGCTTCGGGCCGGGGACCCGCCTCGCGGCGGGCCTGGCTCCAGACCATCTGCAAGGAGAGTTTCCGTGGCTCGTTATACCGCGAGCGCCTGCCGTATCTGCCGGCGCGAGAACCTGAAGATGTACCTCAAGGGCGACCGTTGCTACACGGACAAGTGCGCCATCGAGCGCCGCCCCTATCCCCCCGGTCAGCACGGCCAGGGCCGCGTGAAGTTCTCCGGCTACGGCGTGCAGCTGCGCGAGAAGCAGAAGGTCAAGCGCATGTACGGCCTGCTCGAGAACCAGTTCCGCGGGTACTACCACCGCGCGTCCGCGGCCAAGGGCAAGACGGGTGAGAACCTGCTGCAGCAGCTGGAGCTCCGTCTGGACAACGTGGTGTTCCGCATGGGCTTCGCGGACACGCGCAACGAGGCGCGCCAGCTGGTGCGTCACGGTCACTTCCAGGTCAACGGCCGCCGGGTGAACATCCCGTCGTTCTCCGTGAAGCCGGGCAGCGCCGTGGAAGTGGTGGAGAAGAGCCGCAAGGTGCTCCGCATCTCCGAGGCGCTGGAGACGGTGGACCGCCGTGGCGTTCCCCAGTGGATCGACCTGGACAAGAAGTCGTTCAAGGGCACGGTCAAGACGGTCCCGAACCGCGAGGACCTGACCATGCCCATCCAGGAGCAGCTCATCGTCGAACTGTACTCGAAGTAAGCAGGGATGCCGGGCCCGCTTCGGGTGGGCCCCTCCCGCGGTGGACGCCCTGGCCGACAAGGCCGGGGCGTTGTCGCTTTGTCGCTTTGTCGCTTTGTCGCTTTGTCGCCTGTCGTTTCGTCGTCTGGATGGCGCGTCCTGCGCGCTCCGGGCGAGCTTGTTACGCAGTCCCCCCGCGTGCCCGTCCTCCCGTCACCCTGACGGGGAAGTGGGTGATGGCGCACGACCAGAGGAGCAGTCCCCATGGCCGACACGTTTGTTGCGAAGAACTGGCGCGACCTCATCAAGCCGCGCCGCATGGAAGTGGACCAGGACTCGCTGAGCCCCACGTACGGCAAGTTCGTGGCGGAGCCGCTGGAGCGCGGCTTCGGGACGACGCTGGGCAACTCGCTGCGGCGGGTGCTGCTGTCGTCGCTGCAGGGCGCGGCCATCACCTCCGTGAAGATTGAAGGCGTGGACCACGAGTTCACGACCATCCCCGAGGTGGCCGAGGACGTCACGGACGTCGTGTTGAACCTGAAGGAGGTCCTCCTCCGGATGCACACGAACGAGACGAAGACGCTGCGCATCGAGGTGGAAGGCCCCAAGGAAGTGAAGGCGGGCGACCTCATCGCGGACCAGGACGTGGAGATCCTGAACCCGGGTCACCACATCTGCACCGTGTCCGAGGGTGGCAAGGTGCGCATGGAGCTGACGTGCCGCCGGGGCCGGGGCTACGTGCCGGCGTCCACCAACAAGGTGCCGGGCGCGCCCATCGGGACCATCCCCATCGACTCGCTCTTCTCGCCCATCCGCAAGGTGAACTACCAGGTCACCAACGCGCGCGTCGGTCAGGTCACGGACTACGACAAGCTGTCGCTCGAGGTCTGGACGGACGGCTCCGTGGTGCCGCAGGACGCGGTGGCGTACGCGGCGAAGATCATCAAGGAGCAGCTCACGGTCTTCGTGAACTTCGACGAGACCGAGGAGCCGGTCGTCGCCGAGGCGCCGAAGGAAGAGGCCAAGCTCAACGAGAACCTGTTCCGCTCGGTGGACGAGCTGGAGCTGTCGGTGCGTTCGGCCAACTGCCTGCAGCAGGCGAACATCAAGTCCATCGGTGACCTGGTCCAGCGCACCGAGGCGGAGATGCTCAAGACGAAGAACTTCGGCCGCAAGTCCTTGAAGGAGATCAAGGAGATCCTCGCGGAGATGGGCCTGTCCCTGGGCATGAAGCTGGAGAACTGGCCGCCGAAGAACGCGCCGGCTCCCGCGGCCCCCAAGGCCTAGAGCGTCGTCATTTCCTGAAGCACCTGCCTTGGCTTCCCACCGACACGGCTTCACGGTGGCGCGAAGGCAGGGGGCCCTGGTACACAGGGCCCGATTCAACGGCGGCCCTGGTGTCGGGGCCGTCCTTCCCACCCGGTACCTGATACGGCCGGAGTGGTGGGGCTCTCAAGAAGAGGCCCCGGAGCACGCGCATGCGCCACAAGGTCGGACAAAGGAAGCTGCACCGCACCACGAGCCACCGTCTCGCGATGCTGAACAACATGGTCACGTCCCTGCTGGAGCACGGGGCCATCCGCACCACCGTTCCCAAGGCGAAGGAAGTCCGTCCGCTGGCCGAGCGCATCATCACGCTCGCCAAGCGCGGTGGCCTGTCCAACGTGCGCCTTGCTGCCCGCACCGTGAAGGACCGCACGGTCCTCCAGAAGGTGTTCAGCGAGTACAAGGAGCGTTACGCCTCCCGTCCGGGTGGCTACACCCGCATCGTGCGCCTGGGCTTCCGCCGGGGCGACGCCGCGGAGATGGCCCTCATCGAGCTGGTGGACCGTCCCGCGAAGGCCCCGGCCGCCGCTGAGACGACCGAGGCTCCCGCCGAGGCGAAGTCCGAGGGTTGAGCCGTTCCCCCTGCCCGGGTCTCACGTGAGTGAGGCCCGGACGGGCTGAAGAAGCACAAAGGGCGCCTTCCTGCTTCAGGAGGGCGCCCTTCGTGTTTCCGGCGTCTGGAGAGGCCCGCTCGCGGCGGCGGGCTACTTCTTCGGCGCGAGGAGGCGCTGCCACTCCTCCTGGAGGGAGGGCGTGAGGTCGGCCTTGTCGTCCGCGCTCTTCATCGTCAGCGCCTGGAAGCGGAGGTCCGCGGGCGCGGAGCCGCCGCTCTTCCCCAGGAGCTGCTTGGGCGTGATGGTGACGAAATTTCCGGGCTGCACCTCCGCCACCACCGCCTTGTACTCGTTGTTCACGGTGATGATGACGTCGCGCCAGACGTCCTTGCTCTCGTTCCAGATGGTGACGGAGGGCCGGTCCAGCTTGTCGCTGAGCACCAGGCGCGCGTCCATGTCACCTGTGTCCATGGAGCTGCCCGGGCACGCGATGCCGAGGCTGGCGACGGACAGCACGAGCCAGCCCGCGATGATGCCGGCCTTGTACTTGAAGAAGCGGTCGCTCGCGCGGAAGTCCGCGAACTGCTCCTTCAGGATGGAGAAGGCGTTGAGGAGGACGTTGGACGTCTCCTCGGCGACGCGCTTGCCCAGCGGGCCTTCCGGCTTCGGCTTCTCCAGCGGGGCCGTGCGGGCGGCGCTCACGGCGCGCATGCCGGGGCTGGTGGCCGCTCGGGGCTGGGTGCCGGGATTGGAG